>JAGXGV010000010.1 GCA_024636635.1 Puniceibacterium sp. | reverse complement strand
TGCCGCATCCATCAGCCCGTCGGCGGTCGCCTCAAGCGTCAGAACCTCCCATATGCGGTTCTCGGGGTAAAGTTTACCTTTGCCGCGGTCATCCAGATAGCGGCAGATCACCCGGCTGTCATAAAGCGCAGGTCCGTCGTTGCGGATCAGGGTGGGGATCTTCCCGACCGGATTCGCCGAAGTCACGACAGGGTCGCCGATCAACGGCGTGGTGGCGACAGGCACCACCTCGACATCGCCGGTCTGGCCTGTTTCATGAAGCGTGATCAGAACCTTGCGCACAAAGGGTGAGGTGGGCGAGCTGAGCAATTTCATCGTTGCGGTTCCTTATGAGCGGAATGTTCACGTCATAAGTAGGGCCATTGCGCGGGCTTTGAAAGCGCTCTCGGCAGAGCCTTGCTCAAAGCGTGTTGCGCCCCGCAGGCCATAGTGCGCAACACCGGCTAAATTGTGCGCGACACCCCGATTGCGACCCGCCTTTAACCTGAACACGGGTATCGCTTTTCGCGTTGGAGACGCAGCCGACAGACAGCGAACAAGCGATTCAAGTTTCAGGCGGGGCGCTTTAAAGCGCGAGCGGGGTCCGCATGAGGTCGGCAAGGGTCTCTGTCCGGACGTGATCGGCGGAATGGAAGATCGGATTGGGGTGCATCGCTCACGCTCAGGCCTTGGGGTGGGTCGCCTCATAGACCTTCATCAGATGCAGGGTGTCAACGGCGGTATAGGCCTGCGTGGTGGACAGCGAGGCATGGCCCAGCAATTCCTGGATCGCCCGCAGATCGCCCCCGGCCGACAGCAGGTGGGTGGCAAAGCTGTGACGCATGGCATGGGGCGTGGCCGTGGCAGGCAGGCCAAGCTGCATCCGGGCGTTTTCGGTGACCTTCTGGATCAGCCGCGGGTTCAGCGGGCCGCCCCGTGCGCCCCGGAACAGCGGCACGTCTGCTTCGGGCGCAAAGGGGCAGGCGGTGACATAACGCGCCACGGCGGTACGGGCGACCGGCAGCACCGGCACGATGCGTTCCTTGCCGCCCTTGCCGGTGATCCGCAACGAGTCGCCCAGTGGCAGGTCGCGCCCGCGCAGGCTCAGCGCCTCAGAGATCCGCAGCCCGCAACCGTACAGCAGCGTAATGACGGCGGCGTCGCGCGCGCCGATCCAGTCCTTGACGTTCTGGATGCCAACCGTGTCGATCATGGCGCGCGCGGCGTCCTGCGACAGGGGGCGCGGCAGCTTCTTCTGGAACTTGGGCGTGCGGGTGGACAGAACGGCGGTGGGTTCGTAGCCCTCGCGCTCGGCCAGCCAGCGGTAAAAGGATTTCACCGCCGACAGTTTGCGCGCCATTGACCGCGATCCGGCACCGCCCCGGCGCAGATGCGCCATCCAGGCGCGCATGTCGGTCACGGTCAGGCTGGTCAGCGGCCCCAATCCTTCGGTCCCGCCGTGGTGCAGCGTCATGAAGGCGATGAAGTCAAGCACATCGGCGCGATAGGCGGTCAGGGTGTTGTCGGCGGCACCCCTGAGGGCGCGCGCCGCGGCAAGCCAGTTCTCCAGCGCGTCACGCGCCTGCGGAGATATGGCAAGGGTCATGACAACCAGCGCCGCATGCTGCGTTCGAAGACCCCCGCGAAGAAGGCCAGCAGGTCGGTGCCCTGCTGCGGTGTGAACTGATGCGGATCCTCTGCCCCAAGGACCAGAAGGCCGGGCAGGCGGCCGGGCCCGAAATCAAGCCGCAGGCACGCTTCGGAGCGAATGTAGGTCGCGCAGGCGCCGTAGATGCCGGTATCGCCGTATCGCAACTGGCGCAGGGTCACTGGCCGTTGCGGGGCAGCATTGCGCCCGTCAGCGAGGTAGCTTTCGATAAAGCCCGGCTCGGCCACCGAGAGCACGTCGCCCATGCGGCGGATGGCCGGGTCTTCGTCGTCCTGCACCGATTCCAGCACAAGGCGCACGGCATCCACGCGAAGGATACCGGCGACTTCGCCGCCCAGGTCGCGCAGGAAGGGTTCGAATTCGACCGGATCGAGCATGCGCAGGATGGCCCGGTGCACCTGATTGGTTCCGGCAAGATTTTCATAGGCCGCGGCTATGACGGAACGATGCGTGTCCTCGAGCCGGTCAAGCCGCGCCTCGAGCCGGTCCATCGCGATGCCGCGCAGATCGATGATGTTCGCCCCCATGGAGCGTTCGTTCGCGGCAACGAGCGCGCGCATGACATCCTGGTCTTCGAGGATGACATCAGGGCGCGAGATGATCTTTTCACGCAGGGAATCGTCGATGAGGGAACTGCTGCTCATGTGGAACTCTGATTTTTTTGCTGTTGGAGAACCCTAGCAGAGGGCGCGGCGGGATTCGCCTGTTTTGTCGGCGCCGTTCCGAGGTCTTTTCGCGGGTGTGACCAATGTGTCGATAGGCCCCCGTCGATCCGCAAGACGCCGAAACACCCCGCAGGACAAAGCCGCCCGTCCATCCGGAGTGGCGGCTTTCGGGGTGATTTCGGGCCGTTACGGGGCCCATCGAAGGCTGTTCAGACGATATTGATGCCGGCTTCGGCGGCGTCCTTGACGAACTGGTCCAGCCCCTTGTCGGTCAGGATGTGGTTCGCCATCGCCTTGATCACCGCAGGCGGTGCGGTGGCCACGTCGGCACCGATCTTGGCACAGTCGGACATGTGGTTGGCTGTGCGGATCGACGCGGCCAGGATCTGAGTCTCGAATCCGTAGTTGTCATAGATCGTGCGGATGTCGGCGATCAGGTCCAGCCCGTCGATGTTCAGATCGTCCAGCCGTCCCACGAAGGGCGAGATGAAGGTCGCCCCCGCCTTGGCCGCCAGCAGCGCCTGATTGGCGGAAAAGCAGAGAGTGACATTGACCATGTGGCCGTCGTCCGACAGCAGCTTGCACGCCTTGAGTCCGTCCCAGGTCAGCGGCACCTTGATCGCGATGTTCGGTGCTATTTCGGCCAGCTTGCGGCCTTGGGAAATCATGGTCTCGACGTCCAGCGCGATGACCTCGGCGGAAACCGGCCCCGAAACCATTTCGCAGATCTCGCGGGTCACTTCCATGATGTCCCTACCGGATTTCAGGATGAGCGAGGGGTTGGTGGTGACCCCGTCGATCATTCCGAGGTCATTGAGTTCGGCAATCGCGTCGAGGTCGGCGGTGTCTACGAAGAATTTCATTTTTCAGTCCTCTGGGTCGCTTGGCAATTCGATGCAGCTGTCTTACCCCAGAGAGGCGGGGGCAGAAAGCCTGTTCCCGGCAGCGCTAACATGAAATGTGTGGATGACCGCCAGCTTTTTCAATGAAAACGACCTGATCGCGGTGCTGACGACGCAGCCCTTTGCGAGCACGCTGGATTATCGCGCGCCGGAAGGCGGCTGCCATCTGGGCGCCTTTGTCGAGGTGCCGTTGGGGCCGCGAAAGGTGCTTGGCGTGGTCTGGGGCCCGGGGGTCGGCGATTTTGCGCCCGAAAAGATCCGGGCGGTGATCCGTGTTCTGGACGCCGTGCCCATGCGCGACGAGTTTCGGTCGTTCCTGGAACGGGCAGGCGATTATACCCTGACGCCGCTGCCCGCGATGCTGCGGCTTTGTACCCGTGCGCCGGGCCTTGGCGATCCGCCGTCGATGCGCAAGGTCTATCGCCTGGGCCTGACCGAGCCTGACCGGATGACCGACGCCCGCACCCGGGTTCTGGCGGTATTGCGCGACATGGGGGGGCTGTCGCTGACACTGGGCGAATTGGCCGAGGCGGCGGGGGTGACACCATCGGTGGTCAAGGGCCTGGTCAAGCTGGGGGCCGTATCCGAAGAGGAAAGCCCGCGGGACACGGGTTTTCCCCATCTTGACCCGGGACTGGGCGGCAAGCCGCTGACCGGCGACCAGTCGGAGGGGGCGCAAACGCTGATGGCGGGCGTGCAGTCGGGCGTCTATGGCACCACGCTTCTGCGCGGGGTCACCGGGTCGGGCAAGACCGAGGTCTACCTCGAGGCGGTGGCGGAATGTCTGCGGCAGGGGCGGCAGGCGCTGGTGCTGCTGCCCGAGATCGCGCTGTCGGCCGAATTCCTGACACGGGTCGAGGCGCGGTTCGGCGCAAAGCCTGCCGAATGGCATTCGGGCGTGACCATGACCGAACGGCGCCGGGTCTGGAAGATGGTCGGCGAGGGGCAGGCGCAACTGGTGGTCGGTGCACGCTCGGCCCTGTTCCTGCCGTTCCGGCAACTAGGGCTGGTGGTGGTGGATGAGGAACACGACACCTCGTACAAGCAGGAAGAGGGCGTGCTGTACAATGCGCGCGACATGGCGGTGCTGCGGGCGGCGATCTGTGGCGCACGGGTTGTGCTGGCCTCGGCCACGCCCAGTCTTGAAAGCTGGGCCAATGCCGAGGCGGGCAAGTATGACCGGATCGAGCTGACCGCCCGCTTCGGCGCGGCCGTGATGCCGGTGATGCGCACCATCGACATGCGCGCCGAGGATCTGCCGCGCAACCGCTGGGTGTCGCCGTCGCTGCAACGGGCCGTGGCAAGGCGGCTGGGCAAGGGGGAACAGTCGTTGCTGTTCCTCAACCGGCGCGGCTATGCCCCGGTCACGATCTGCCGCGCCTGCGGGCACCAGATCGGTTGCGATCATTGCGATGCGCGCATGGTCGAGCATCGGTTCCTCAAGCGATTGGTCTGTCACCAGTGTGGCGAAAGCAAACCGGTGCCCGAGATCTGCCCCGCCTGCGAGGCCCGGGACACGCTGGCTGCCGTCGGCCCCGGCGTGGAACGTCTGGGCGAAGAGGTCACCGCGCTGTTTCCCAAGGCCCGCGTGGCGGTCCTGTCGTCGGACATGTACGGTTCTGCTCGCGCGCTCAAGGCCGAGATCGTGTCGATTGCCGAAGGGTCGGCGGACATCATCATCGGCACGCAGCTTGTCGCCAAGGGGCACAATTTCCCCTTGCTGACGCTGGTGGGGGTGATCGACGCGGACCTTGGCCTTCAGGGGTCGGACCTGCGTGCCGCCGAGCGGACCTTCCAGTTGATGCGGCAGGTGGCGGGACGCGCGGGGCGGGCCGACAAGCCGGGCGAGGCGGTGATGCAGACCTATCAGCCCGAACATCCGGTGATCCGCGCGATCCTGTCGGGCGACGAGGAAGGTTTCTGGCGGGCCGAGGCGGACGAGCGGCGCGCGGCCGGGGTGCCGCCCTTTGGCCGCATGGCGGGCATCATCCTGAGTTCGACCGATGTGCAGGAAGTGTTCGATCTGGGCAATGCCATGGCGCGGCAGGACGGTGCACTGCGCCGCGTCGGGGCGCAGGTCTTTGGCCCGGCCCCGGCCCCGATCGCGCGGGTGCGCGGCCGACACCGGGTGCGTCTTCTGGTGAAGGCGCCAAAGGGCGTCGCGCTTCAGGCGGCTCTGGCGGAATGGACCGGACAGTTCCGCCTGCGCGGCCAGTTGCGGCTGGCGATCGACATCGACCCGCAGAGCTTTTACTGAGCGCAGTCCTGACCGGACGCCGAGGGGCTTTGTAACGGTTTCTTGCGAGGGCACTGGCGCGGTGGTTCAGGGGGCTCTGCCGCTGACGACGCCTTCTTTGGCGGGAAGGTGCTTCTTCCTGTGTGTCGGGGAGATTTCCGGGCGGACAGGGTGCGCGGGCGGACAGGAGGAGGTAACTTTGCCATCGCGCCTTGTTTGTCGGGGGCGGCCCATCTACATGGCTTAACATGAAAAGATGGATCCCCTTTCTCAACCCGGCGCCCACGGTCGCCGTGGTGCGCCTTCAGGGTGCGATCGGCATGGGTGGGCGCATGTCCCTGAGCGATCAGAGCTTGCGCCCAATTCTGGAAAAGGCGTTCCGGCGGGGAAAGCCGAAGGCTGTCGCGCTGGAGATCAATTCTCCCGGCGGTTCGCCTGTTCAATCCTCGCTGATCGGGTCGCGCATCCGGAGGCTGTCAGAGGAGACGAATGTGCCGGTCTTCGCCTTCGTCGAGGATGTGGCGGCTTCGGGCGGCTACTGGCTGGCCTCGGCGGCGGACGAGATCCACGCCGACGAAAGCTCGATCCTGGGATCGATCGGTGTCATTTCAGCCGGGTTCGGCGCGCATGTCTTTCTGACCCGGCAGGGGCTGGAGCGGCGGGTGCACACGGCTGGCAAGTCCAAGAGCATGAACGACCCCTTCCGGCCCGAAACCGAAGAGGATGTGGCACGGCTTGACCGGTTGCTGAGCCAGTTGCACGAGAATTTCATCGGCCATGTCCAGTCGCGTCGTGGGGACAAGCTGACGGCGGATCCCGATCTGTTCACCGGAGAAGTCTGGATCGGCCAGAGTGCCGTGCGGATCGGACTGGCGGACGGCATCGGGCATATGGTGCCGGTGATGAAGGCCCGGTTCGGCGACAAGGTGAAGTTCCGCCGCTACGAGACGAAACGGTCGCTGTTCCAGCGTTTTGGTGCCACGCTTGCGCAGGATGCGCTGGGCGGGATCGAGGAACGGGCGCAGTTCGCAAGGTTCGGGTTGTGACGTGATTGTCAAGATCGTCTCTCTTTTCCTGATCGGCATGGCGGTGCTGGCCATGTTCGGCAAGCTCAAGGTGCCGGGGGCGAAACGCCTTGCGTCGGCAAAGTGCAAGGGCTGCGGGCGCTACCGGATAGGACGGGGGCCGTGCCCCTGCGGCGAAGGAAAGGTCTGACATGATCTGGCTGACATTGGTTCTGGGGCTGGGCATCCTGCTCCTTGCGGGCGACGCTTTGGTCAAGGGAGCAGTGAACCTGAGCCTGCGGGTCGGGATACCGGCCCTGATCGTGAGCCTTACGATCGTGGCGTTCGGCACCTCGGCGCCCGAATTGCTGATTTCCGTGAAGGCGGCGCTGGAAGGTGTGCCGGGCATCGCGCTTGGCAATGTCGTCGGGTCCAACACCGCCAACGTCCTGCTGGTGCTGGGGATTCCCGGAATCCTTGCGGTCATGCACACGTCCGAACACGATACGCGCAAGAGTTATGTCATCATGTTGGGCGGTTCGGTCCTGTTCATCGCGCTGGCGTTCCGGGGGGTGTTCGATTGGATCGCGGGCCTTGGGTTGCTGGCTGTTCTGGCGCTTATCCTGGGCGACTCGGTGCGCGAGTCGCTGGCGCATCGGCGGGCCGGGCAGGCGGCGGCCGCCGAGGCCGAGGTGGAAGGTGCCGATCCGGACATGCCCTGGTGGAAGATCACGCTTTTCATCGTGCTTGGCCTGATCGGCCTGCCGCTGGGTGCGGACCTTCTGGTGGATGCGGCGACGGTGATCGCGCGGCGCTTTGAGGTGAGTGACACGGTGATCGGTCTGACGCTGGTCGCGGTGGGTACTTCGCTTCCGGAACTGGCCACGACGGTGATGGCGGCGCTGCGGCGGCAGGCGGATGTTGCGCTGGGCAATGTCATCGGGTCGAACATGTTCAACCTGCTGGCGATCATCGGGATCGCGTCGCTGATCGCCCCGATGCCGGTGGACCGGGCGTTCCTGACATTCGATCTGTGGGTGATGCTGGCGAGCAGCCTGCTGCTGATCCCCTTCGTGTTTCTGCGGCAGAATATCGGGCGGATCTGGGGCATTGCGCTGACCGCGCTCTATATCGGTTACGTGGCGATCGTTCTTCAGAGCTGAGGGAGGCCTGCGTGAGAGCATTGGTGACAGGGGCCGGAAAACGTCTGGGGCGCGCGATGGCGCTGCGGCTTGCCGAGCGCGGGCATGATGTGGCGGTGCATTATGCCAGTTCGTCCGAAGCCGCGGACGAGGTTGTGGGACTGATCCGGGGGCTTGGACGGCAGGCGGTCGCGCTTCGGGCCGACCTGACGCTCGAGACCGAGGTGCAGGGCCTTGTCCCGCGCGCGTTCGAGGCGCTGGGCGGACCGCTGACCTGCCTTGTGAACAACGCGTCTATCTTTGACTATGACAACATCCGCACGGCCACGCGTGACGGCTGGGACCGGCATATGGAAAGCAACCTGAGAGCGCCGTTCGTGCTGATCCAGGCGCTGGCGGCGCAGGTGCCCGAGCCGGTGATGGACGAAAACGGCGAGCCTGTGGCGCAGGGGCTGGTGGTCAACATGATCGATCAGCGGGTGCGCAAGCTGACGCCCGAGTTCATGACCTATACCCTTGCCAAGGCGGGTCTGTGGACGTTGACACAGACGGCGGCACAGGCACTTGCGCCGCGTGTGCGGGTCAACGGGATCGGGCCGGGGCCGACGCTGCGCGGCGGGCGGCAGAGCGAGGAACACTTTGCGAAACAACGCGCGGCCACCGTGATGCGCCGCGGATCGAACCCCGCGGATATCGTTGGTGCACTCACATATTTCCTGGATGCGCCGTCGGTGTCCGGTCAGTTGCTTTGTACCGATGGCGGGCAGCACCTCGGATGGCAGACGGCGGATGTGCTTGGGGTAGAGTAGCGACGTTCGGTAAAGTTGTGCACCGCGTTAAAGATTGTTACGAAACTGTTAAAAAGGTTGAATGAAATCATGGTTTTGCGTGTGGTCTGAAAATCTTTCGTTTCATAACAAAGCGTTATGTTGGTGATGAAATAAGTGGCAAATCCGGGAAGCTGGCCAAAAACAACGAAAATTCGCTGAAGCCGGAAAGTTACGCGCAGAGTTGTCCACAGGAACGGTGGATGTCTTCTGCCTTGCGTCGCGCTGTCGGACGGTGCAGCCGGACGCAAGAATCGCAGTTGAACCGGCGGATATGCAGGACCCATGACCGAAGAAACCGAAACCTCTGCTGACGTATCGACGGGCTCTGCGCCGACGGGGCATGCCTGCATCCAGTCCTACCTGCGGACTTTGGACAGCAGTCCCGGTGTCTATCGGATGCTGGACGGCGAAAGCCGGGTTCTGTACGTCGGCAAGGCGCGCAATTTGCGCGCGCGGGTCAGCAACTATTCCCGCCCCTCGCCGCAACATTCCGGGCGCATCACACGGATGATCCGCGAAACCGCGTCGATGATGTTCCTGACCACACGGACGGAAACCGAGGC
The DNA here is from genome assembly GCA_024636635.1 of Puniceibacterium sp. Classification (GTDB taxonomy): domain Bacteria; phylum Pseudomonadota; class Alphaproteobacteria; order Rhodobacterales; family Rhodobacteraceae; genus Puniceibacterium. The sequence goes on along the minus strand of JAGXGV010000010.1, from coordinate 7,804 downwards.
GCTGCTGCTTGAACAGAACCTGATCAAGCAGCTCAAGCCGCGCTACAACGTGCTTCTGCGCGACGACAAGTCGTTTCCCAACATTCTGGTCACCGATCACGACTACCCCCAGATCACCAAACATCGCGGCGCGAAAAAGGACAAGGGCCAGTATTTCGGCCCCTTTGCCAGCGCGGGCGCGGTGAACCGCACGCTGAACCAGCTGCAAAAGGTGTTTCTGCTGCGCAACTGTTCGGATTCGATGTTCGAGTCGCGCACGCGCCCCTGCCTGCAACACCAGATCCGGCGCTGTTCGGCACCCTGCGTGGGGCGCATTTCGCCCGAAGACTACCGCGCCAGTGTCCGCGATGCCGCGCTGTTCCTCTCGGGCAAGTCCACCGGCGTGCAGGAGGGGCTGGCGCGGCAGATGGCCGAGGCGTCCGAGGCGATGGAATTCGAACGCGCTGCCGCCCTGCGCGACCGCATCCGGGCGCTGACGCAGGTGCAGACGGCGCAGGGTATCAACCCGCGCAGCGTGACCGAGGCGGATGTGGTCGCGCTGCATCTGGAAGGGGGGCAGGCCTGTGTGCAGGTGTTCTTTATCCGGGCGAACCAGAACTGGGGCAACCGCGATTTCTATCCCCGCACCGGACCGGATGTGGACGAGGCCGAAGTGCTCGAGGCGTTTCTGGGCCAGTTCTACGATACGAAAGATCCGCCGCGGCTGATCCTGCTGTCCCATCCGATCGAGAACACCGACCTGATGGAGGATGCGCTGACAGGCAAACTGGGCCGCCGGGTCGAGGTTGCCGTGCCGCAGCGGGGCGAAAAGGTCGAGCTGGTCGAAGGGGCTGCGCGCAACGCCCGGGAATCGCTGGCACGCAAAATGGCCGAGACGGCGACGCAGGGCAAACTGCTGCGCGGACTGGCCGAGGCGTTCGGGCTGGATCGCCCGCCGCAACGGATCGAGGTTTACGACAACTCGCATATTCAGGGCACCAATGCCGTGGGGGCAATGATCGTTGCGGGTCCGGAGGGTTTCCTGAAGAACCAGTATCGCAAATTCAACATCCGTGGCGATGCGCTGGTGCCCGGCGATGACTTTGGCATGATGAAGGAGGTGCTGGAACGGCGTTTCAAGCGGTTGCTGAAGGAGGATCCGGAGCGGACTTTGGGCCAGTGGCCCGACCTTTTGCTGATCGACGGCGGGGCAGGGCAGGTGTCGGCGGTTGCGTCGATCATGGCAGAACATGGCGTGCAGGACATACCCATGGTCGGGGTGGCCAAGGGGGTGGACCGCGACGCCGGGAAAGAGGAGTTCCACCGGGTCGGTCGCCATGCCTTTGCGCTGCGGCACAACGATCCGGTGCTGTATTTCGTGCAGCGGATGCGCGACGAGGCGCACCGCTTTGCCATCGGCACCCACCGGGCCAAGCGGTCCAAGGCGGTGGGCGCGACGCCGTTGGACGATGTGCCGGGTGTGGGTGCGGCGCGCAAGCGGGCACTGCTGGCGCATTTCGGATCGGCCAAGGCGGTGGCGCGCGCGAACCTGGCCGACCTGACGGCGGTCGAGGGAGTGTCCGAGGCGCTGGCGGAACGGATTTACGGCTATTTCCATGAGGGCGGCTGATCCTGCGGTGCGCCCCGAGAGGGCGCGCGGAGGTCTCACCCCGCTCCCTTCGGGCGCAGGGTTCGACGCGTGTTGCACCCTGACATACTGTCTGGAATGTTGTTCAGATGGTGAGGTGGCCGAGGCGGGCCCGCAGCGTGTCGGGCAGAGGGGAGGGACGGCCGGTTGCGTCCACATGGACCTGAGTGAAGAACCCGAGGGCGGCGGCGTTGGGAGCATCGTTGCGGAACAGGGCGATGTCGGTGCGGAAGGATGTCCGGCCCAGATGCGCAAGGCGCAGGCCCGCATGCAGGATGTCGGGAAATCCGACTTCGGAAAAGTAGGTGCAGCCGTTTTCGACGACCAGCAGGCGGGTCGCGCCGGGCCCGTCGATGACGATGCCCCGGTCCATCTGCCAGAGGCTGACCGCCGTGTCGAACAGCGAGTAATAGGTGGCGTTGTTCAGGTGGCCATAGGCGTCATTGTCCGCCCATCGGGTGGGCATGGCGCGAAAGGCGCTGAACGCGGCCCTTTCGGGTGGCGCTGCGCGGGTCATCAGGACCGGATCAACCGGAAGGCGGCAGAGGCGCCCCAGCCGGCGGCGATGGCGATGGCGACGGCAAGCAGCCCGTAGTACAGCGGCTGTTCGCGCGACAGGTTGTAGAGCCAGCGTTCCAGACCGACTTTGCGCACCTCGATCACGGTTTCGCGCTGCGAGATGACCATGCCGTTGCGGGTCAGCAGGATCCGCGTGCGGTAGGCGCCTTCGGTAAGGCTCGCGGGCATGGCGATGGAGGTGTCGAACAGGGTCTGCTGGCTGACTTCGATCGTGTCCTCGGCCAGCTGGTAGAGGCCGTTGTCGGTGCGGATGCGGATCACCGCCTCGGTAAAGCTCTGGCTGTCCTGGACGGTCATCGGCGCGCCGACCGAGCGGATGGCGCGCGGGATCGAGACGCGGTGGCGCAGATCCTCGATGTCGGAGATGGTCTGCGACCAGGGGGCGGAGGTGGCGATGGCATAGAAGGACGGGGCCGAGTCGACCTCGACCGCGTCGGTGTTGACCCAGATGCCCAGGCGGCGTTCCTTGCGGCGCACGGTTACCGGAACCGACGGGCCTGCGACGGTGATCAGCACCTCGAGCGGGGGCCCTTCGGGGATTGGTGTTTCGCGTTTTATGGCACCGAAGATCAGGATGTTCGAGCCATCGAAATCCGTGCTGATCGACACCTGATCCTGGCTGAGGCCGAGCACCACCTCTTCCTGCGGCGGGGGGATTTGCTGCGCCGACACAGCGTTCGCGAGCAGGATGAGAACGGCGGCGAGGCGGTGCATCAGCTGCCTCCTGTCGAGAGGGTGTAGATTTCGGCCGGGCGGAGCAGGAGTTCGAGGCCGATTTTGCCGCAGACGGCGAGGACGAGCATGGCGAGCAGGATGCGCAATTGTTCGGCCTTGAGTTTCATGCCGATGACGTTGCCGAATTGCGCGCCGACCACGCCGCCGAGGATCAGGGCAAGCGCGAGGACAATATCGACCGTCATGCTGGTCGTCGCATGCAGCAGGGTGGTGAAGGCGGTGACGAAGATGATCTGGAAGAGCGAGGTGCCGATCACCACCTTGGTGGGCATGCCCAGCAGGTAGATCATCGCGGGCACCATGATGAAGCCGCCGCCGACGCCCATGATCGCCGCGAGGATGCCCACGGCAAAGCCGACCATGAGCGGCGGGATGGCCGAGATGTAGAGGCCCGAGGTGCGGAACCGCACCTTGAACGGCAGGCCGTGGACCCAGCCGTGCTGCCGCCGTTTCGGCGGTGTGCCGCGTTTCGAGTTGCGCAGGGCGCGGAGGCTTTCGACGAACATCAATCCGCCGATCATCCCGAGGAACAGGACGTAGCAGAGCCGTACCAGAAGATCGACCTGGCCCATTTCACGCAGGATGTTGAAGATGTAGACGCCAAAGCCCGACCCGGTCATCCCGCCGATCAGCAGCACGAACCCCATGCGCAGATCGACCGTCTTGCGTTTGAGATGGGCGAGCACGGCCGAAATCGACGAGGCGACGATCTGGTTCGCCCCGGTGGCGACGGCGACCGCGGGCGGGATGCCGAGGAAGAACAGCAGGGGGGTGATCAGGAAGCCGCCGCCGACGCCGAACATGCCCGACAGCATTCCCACGATGCCGCCCAGTCCGAGAAGGACGAAGAGATTGACCGACACCTCGGCAATAGGAAGGTAGAGTTGCATAAAATCACATTGCGCGGGTGGTGTGGGGTTGGCAACCGGATGTCGGGAAAATGAGCAATTTGTGTGTACCGGTTGCCTGGTTGGACGGCAGTGGGAGCCTGCGGTGATCCGGGGGCGCTGCCCCCGTCGCCTGCGGCGACCCCCCGGGGTATTTGGAAAAAGAAAAAGCGGGAGGTGGCACTGGTCTTTGGCCGGGGTCATGCGCCGTTTTCCCTGCGGGACCGATTTCCGGCGTTGGCAGAGCCGGGGTTCTGGGGTGGATCAACGTTCCTTCACGTAGGGTTCGCCCCCTGCGCGCGGCGGGATCGCCTTGCCGACAAAGCCGGCGAGGATGATCACGGTAAGGATGTAGGGCAGGGCGTCCATCACCTGAACCGGGATCACCACGCCGCCGAGGTCGATGTTCTGGTAGCGCAGGGCGACCGCCTGGAGCAGGCCGAACAGCAGGCAGGCCCAGAGCGCGTACCAGGGTCGCCATTTTGCGAAGATCAGCGCGGCGAGCGCGATGTAGCCGCGACCCGCGGTCATGTCCTTTACAAACCCGGCTTGCAGACCGGTGGCGAGGTAGGCGCCGGCCAGGCCGCAGAGAAGGCCGCAGATCGCCACCGCCGCATAGCGCAGGCCGATGACCGAAACGCCGGCGGTGTCCACCGCTTCGGGCGCTTCGCCGACTGCGCGCAGGCGCAGGCCGAATCGGGTGCGGTAGAGGACCCACCAGGTCAGCGGGACGCAGGCGAAGGCGACGTAGACCAGGATCGAATGGCCCGAGATCAGTTCGCTGTAGATCGGGCCGAGGATTGGAATAGTCGAGAGAGACTCGGCAAAGGGCAGAGTGATCCCGGTGAACCGCCCCGCGCCGATCAGCGACGGTGTGCGTCCGCCCTGCGAGAACCAGTGTTGGGCGATCAGCACCGTGAGGCCTGCGGCGAGGAAGTTGATCGCCACCCCCGAGATGAGCTGGTTGCCGCGAAAGGTGATCGACGCAAGGCCGTGGATGCCCGACAGTGCCATCGAGCCTGCGATGCCAGCCAGCAGGCCGAGCCAGACCGAACCGGTCATCGCGGCCACGGCGGCGGAAAAGAACGCCGCCATCAGCATCTTGCCCTCGAGCCCGATGTCGAAGATCCCGGCGCGTTCCGAAAACAGCCCCGCGAGGCAGGCCAGCAGCAAGGGCGTGGCCAGCCGCACCGTCGAATCGAGCACCTGGAGAAGTGTGGGAAAATCCATCAGGCCTTGCCTTTCCGCATGGCGAGGAACAGCTTTTCCAGCGGCGTTCGGACCATGTTGTCCAGCGCACCGGTGAACAGGATCACCAGCGCCTGGATCACCACGATCAGTTCGCGCGGGATGCCGGTCCAGAGGGCGAGTTCGGCACCGCCCTGGTAGAGAAAGCCGAAGAGGATCGCGGCCAGCAGCACCCCGACGGGATGGTTGCGGCCCATCAGCGCCACGGCGATGCCGATAAAGCCGGCGCCTTCGGTGGCATTCATCACCAGCCGTTCGGATTCGCCCATGGTGGTGTTGACCGCCATCAGGCCCGAGAGCCCGCCCGAGATCAGCATGGTGACGATGATGATGCGCACCGGTGAGATGCCGGCATAGCGGGCGGCCGATTCGGAATGGCCGAGCGCCCGGATCTCGTATCCGAGCCGCGTGCGCCAGATCAGCAGCCAGACGGCGACAGAGGCGATCAGCGCCAGGAAGAAGGTGATGTTGGCGAGGGCGCCGCGGAACAGGGTGCTGCCCTCGGGCGCGAACATGTCCTGAAACGTCGGCAGGTGGGTCGCGGGCGGGAACAGCGGGCTGGCCGGGTCCATCGCGCCCGCAGGTTTCAGAAGGTTCACAAGGACATAATTGAGCAGGGCGGCGGCGATGAAGTTGAACATGATCGTGGTGATCACGATATGGCTGCCGCGTTTTGCCTGGAGATAGGCCGGGATCACCGCCCAGAGCGCGCCAAAGGCAGCGGCGCCCAGCGAGGCGCCGACAAGTGCCAGCGTCCAGTGCGGCCAGGGCAGGTACAGCACCACGAGTGCCACACCAAGCCCGCCCAGCGTCGCCTGCCCTTCGCCGCCGATGTTGAACAGCCGCGCGTGAAAGGCGACCGACACGGCCAGCCCGGTAAAGATGAAATTGGTGGTGTAATAGAGCGTATAGCCCCACCCGGTCGAGCGCATCAGCGCGCCCTCGATCATCAGCGACAACGCTTCGGCGGGAGATTCCCCGATGGCAAGGATCACCAGTGCCGAAAGGATCGCGGCCAGCAGCAGCGAGATTAGCGGGACAAGGACCGCATCGGCCCAGGCGGGCATCTTATCCATGCGAGCGGAGCGCTCTGATTTGGGTCAACGTGGGTTCAGCCATGGTGCACAGCCTCGCGGGCCTCTTTCGCGGATAGCTGCGCCTCGACGGCTGTGATGCTGTCCTCGCCGGGGTCATCGTTGATTCCTGCCATCATCAGACCCAGTTCGCGCTGGTCCGTGGCGGCGGGATCGCGCAACCCCATGATGCGCCCGTCGAACATCACCGCGATACGGTCGGACAGGGCAAAGATCTCGTCCAGTTCGACGGACACCAGCAGGATCGCCTTGCCCTGATCGCGCAGGCGGATGATCTGCTGGTGGATGAATTCGATGGCGCCGATGTCCACGCCCCGGGTGGGCTGGCCGATCAGCAGGATATCAGGATTACGCTCGATCTCGCGCGCGAGGACGATTTTCTGCTGGTTGCCGCCCGAGAAATTCCGCGCGGCCAGGTCCGGGTCGGGCGGACGCACGTCGAACCGTTCCATCTTGCCCTTCGCATCCTTGCGGATGGCGGCGTTGTTCATCAGAAGGCCGGACTGGAAGGCGGGGTCGCGGTGATAGCCGAAACAGGCGTTTTCCCAGGCGGTGTAGGGCAGGATCAGCCCTTCGTGATGGCGATCTTCGGGCACGTGCCCTATGCCTGCTGCGCGGCGCGACTGTCCGGTGTTGTGCTTGCCGGACAGCGGGATCTCTGTGCCGTTTACCCGGATGGAGCCGGTGGCATTGCCATAGCCGCCCAATACCTTGAGCAGTTCGGACTGGCCATTGCCCGCGACCCCGGCGATGCCCAGCACCTCGCCCGCTCGCAGATCCAGGGTGATACCCTTGAGCCGCTCGACCCCGTTTTCGTCCGTCAGCCGCAGGTTCTTGATCTCGAGAACCTTTGCGCCGGGTTTCGCGGCCGTCTTGTCGACCCGCAGCAGCACCTTGCGGCCGACCATCAGTTCGGCCAGCTGTTCGGGCGAGGTTTGTGAGGTCTTGACCGTGGCCGTCATCTCGCCCCGGCGCATGACGCTGACCGTATCGGTGATCTCGATGATCTCGCGCAGCTTGTGGGTGATCAGGATGATCGTCTTGCCCTCGGTGCGCAGGTTGTCGAGGATGCGGAACAGGTGGTCGGCTTCGGCGGGGGTAAGCACGCCGGTGGGTTCGTCCAGGATCAGGATGTCGGCCTGGCGGTAGAGCGCCTTTAGGATCTCGACCCGCTGCTGGTGGCCGACCGAAAGATGTTCGACGATGGCGTCGGGATCGACGGAAAGCTCGTATTCTTCGGCCAGCTTCTTCAGCGCGCCGCGCGCCTTGGCGAGGCTTGGGCGTAGCAGGCGACCGTCCTCGGCCCCGAGGATGACGTTTTCCAGAACGGTGAAATTCTGCACCAGCTTGAAATGCTGGAACACCATTCCGATCCCGGCGCGGATTGCGGCCTGTGAATCGGAAATCTCGGTCTTTTTCCCGCCGATGAATATCTCGCCCGCGTCGGCCTTGTAGAAGCCATAGAGAATCGACATCAGCGTCGATTTTCCAGCGCCGTTTTCGCCGATGATGCCGTGGATCGTGCCCGGCATCACCCGGATCGAGATATCCTTGTTGGCCTGCACCGGGCCGAACGCCTTTGAGATGCCTTTAAGCTCGATCGCAGGGGCAGGGGCAGGGGCAGGGGCAGGGGC
>JAGXGV010000111.1 GCA_024636635.1 Puniceibacterium sp. | reverse complement strand
GCATGAAGGTCACGAAACTGTTCGCGCGGCTGCGTCATTCCACCCCCGGCGTCATGCTGATCAGCCCTCCGCCGCACCATGATATCTACAGCATCGAGGATCTGGCTCAGCTGATCTATGATCTCAAGCAGATCAACCCGCGCTGCAAGGTGACGGTCAAGCTAGTCGCCTCGTCCGGTGTCGGCACGATTGCGGCAGGCGTGGCCAAGGCCAAGGCCGATGTGATCCTGATTTCCGGGCACAACGGCGGCACCGGGGCCAGCCCCGCGACCAGCATCAAATATGCCGGTCTGCCGTGGGAAATGGGCCTGACCGAGGCGCATCAGGTGCTGTCGATGAACAACCTGCGCGAACGGGTGACCCTGCGCACCGATGGCGGTCTGCGCACCGGGCGCGACATCGTCATGGCGGCGATGCTGGGGGCCGAGGAATACGGCATCGGCACCGCCGCGCTGATCGCGATGGGTTGCATCATGGTGCGCCAGTGCCAGTCCAACACCTGCCCGGTGGGTGTCTGTACGCAGGACGACGATCTGCGCAGGAAGTTCACCGGAACGGCGGACAAGGTGGTGAACCTGATCACCTTCTATGCGCAGGAAGTGCGCGAGATCCTGGCCAGCATCGGTGCGCGCAGCCTTGATGATGTGATAGGGCGCGCGGATCTGTTGCGTCAGGTCAGCCGCGGGTCGGATCATCTGGACGATCTCGACCTCAACCCGCTGCTGATCCGGGTCGATGGCTCGGACGATATCGTCTACAACCGCGACCGCCCGCGCAACCCGGTGTCCGACACGCTGGATGCGGAAATCGTGCGAGACGCCGCGCGGTTCCTTGAGGATGGTGAAAAGATGCAGCTGTCCTATGCGGTGCAGAACACGCACCGCACGGTGGGCACGCGCACAAGCAGCCATATCGTGCGCAAGTTCGGCATGCGCAACAACCTTCAGCCCGATCACCTGACGGTCAAGCTGACCGGCAGCGCGGGCCAGTCGCTGGGGGCGTTTGCGGCGCCCGGGCTCAAGCTCGAGGTGTCCGGCGATGCCAACGATTATGTCGGCAAGGGCCTGTCGGGGGGCACCATCGTCGTGCGTCCGCCGATGCATTCGCCGCTGGTTGCGTCCGAAAACACGATCATCGGCAATACGGTGCTTTACGGCGCGACCGAAGGGTTCCTGTTTGCCGCCGGTCGTGCGGGTGAAAGGTTCGCCGTGCGCAATTCGGGCGCGTCGGTGGTGGTTGAAGGCTGCGGGTCCAACGGCTGCGAATACATGACCGGCGGAATCGCCGTGATCCTCGGGTCTGTCGGGGCCAACTTCGGCGCGGGCATGACCGGGGGCATGGCCTATCTCTATGACCCCGAAGGCATTGCAACCGCCTTGATGAACATGGAAAGCATCGTCACCTGCCCGGTCACGGAAAAGCCGTGGCAGGACGAATTGCGCACCCTGGTCGAACGGCATGCCAAAGAGACGGGCAGCCGCAAGGCGCTGGACCTGCTGCAACACTGGGCAGAGGAATTGCCGAAATTCCTTCAGGTCTGTCCGAAAGAGATGCTGAACAAGATCCCGCATCCGCTGGGCATCGAAAAGGATATGGCGGTTCCGGCCGAATAGGACGGGTCGGCGCAGCCATCTGACTGGAAAAGGGAAAAAAGGGGCGGCTGTCTGGTCGCCCCTTTGCTGTCGGACATATCGCGGCAGGTCGGGCCCCGATTGTAAAGCAACAGGCGGCCGCATAGCGCACAGGTGACACTTTCCCCGGCGCGGATGCGCGTGTAACCCTTGCCGCCATGACGACACTACGCAAGACAGCCCGCAAAGGCGAAGGAAACGTGGATGGCAGGGCCGCAGGGCCGCGGCGGTTCAGGCCCGTGCGCTGGCTGGTGCGCTGGCTCTGGCGGCTGGTGTTTGCCGTCGCGTCGGTCGTGGTGCTGGTGGTGCTGCTTTATAAGGTCGTGAACCCGCCGACGACGCTCTACATGTTTGGCGAGGGGCGCAGGCTTGGCTCTGGTGTGGACCACAGCTGGGTCGCTGCGGATGCCATTGCACCGGTCATGTTGCGGTCGGTCGTCGCGGCGGAGGATGCGAATTACTGCACCCACTGGGGTTTCGACATGGTCGCCATCCGCGACGCGATCGAGGCGGGCGGCAATCGCGGCGCGTCCACCATCAGCCAGCAGGTGGTCAAGAATACATTCCTTTGGCACGGGCGAAACTATACCCGCAAGGCGCTCGAGGCGATGATCACCCCGGTGATGGAGGCGCTCTGGAGCAAGCGGCGCATCCTCGAGGTCTATCTCAACGTCGCCGAATTCGACCAGGGTGTTTTCGGCGTCGGTGCGGCGGCACGTCACTATTTCGGCGTGGGTCCGGAGGCGCTGAGCGCCACCCAGGCGGCACGGCTGGCGGCAATCCTGCCGGACCCCAAGGGTCGGTCGGCCTCGGATCCCTCGAATTCGGTGCGAAGGCGCGCGGCAGGCATCCGCGACGGGGCGGCAACCATCGCGCGGGACGGGCGCGCGGCCTGTTTCGAATAGCGGTGCTGCCGCGCTGCGGCGCGTGCCGCAGGGCCGGTCCGCAAACAGGGTCCGCCCTCTGCCGATACGCAGGATATCGCCCGCCTGTAGCGGGCTGACGTGCCGGAAAAACCGATCAGCGGTTGAACTGGCTTGCTTTTCACGGCAAACAGAGGGGATATCCACAATTCCCGGATGCACATTCCACCATGGCCAGACTCTATCACGTGCCGCTTTCCCCGTTCTGCCGCAAGGTGCGGCTGAGCCTTGCGGAAAAAAAGATCGAATGCGAGCTGGTCGAGGAGCGCTACTGGGAAAAGGACGCTGATTTCCTGCGCCGCAACCCCGCCGCCAAGGTTCCCGTGCTGAAGATCGACACCAGGATCATGGCCGAAAGCGCCGCGATCTGTGAATATCTCGAAGAGATCCACCCAGAACCCCCGCTGATGCCCCGCAGCGCCGAAAACCGGTACGAGGTGCGTCGGCTGGTGGGATGGTTCGACGACAAGTTCCACAACGAAGTGACCAGCAAGCTGCTTTACGAGCGGGTGAACAAGAAGATCATGGGCAAGGGGTATCCCGACAGCCAGAACGTCAAGGCCGGGGCCAAGGCCATCAAGTATCACCTGGATTACATGGCCTGGCTGCTGGATCACCGTCGCTGGCTGGCCGGGGATTCGATGACGCTGGCGGATTTTGCTGCTGCGGCGCATCTTTCGTCGCTGGACTACATCTCGGATGTGGACTGGAACCGGTCGGTCACGGTCAAGGACTGGTATGCCAAGATCAAGTCGCGTCCGGCCTTCCGGTCGATCCTGGCGGATCAGATCCCGGGATTTCCGCCGCCATCGCATTATGCCGACCTGGATTTCTGAGTCCGGGCGCAGCAGGGGGGCTGTCTGCCCCCCGTCCCTGCGGGACTCCCCCCGAGGATATTTTCCACCCGGAGAAACATGGACCATTTGAAGGAACGTCTTGTGGACGAGGCAGAAAAGGCCGGTTTCGACCTGTGCCGGGTCTGCCGGCCCTGGGACGTGCCGCAGGTGCCCGGGGGGCTGGCCGCGTTTCTGGGCCGGGGGTATCACGGGCAGATGTCCTGGCTGGCCGAGCGCAGCCATTGGCGCGGTGCGCCGCAGGTCCTGTGGCCCGAGGCGCGGTCGGTGATCATGCTGGGCGAAAGCTATACCCCCGCGCATGATCCGCTTGCGGTGCTGGACCAGCCCGATCGGGCGGCAGTGTCGGTCTATGCGCAGAACCGCGATTACCACGATGTGGTCAAGAAGCGGCTGAAACGGCTGGCGCGGTGGCTGATCGAAGCGGGCGCGGCCAGCGGGCAGGACCAGCCGCCGCAGGTCAAGGTGTTCGTCGATACCGCGCCGGTGCCCGAAAAGCCACTGGGGCAGGCTGCGGGGCTGGGCTGGCAGGGCAAGCACACCAATCTGGTCAGCCGCGATCTGGGATCGTGGTTTTTTCTGGGCTCTGTGTTCACGACGCTGGACCTGCCGGTCGACACGGCAGAGGGCGATCATTGCGGAACGTGCCGCGCCTGTCTGGATGTCTGTCCCACAGCGGCCTTTCCGGCACCTTATCAGCTCGATGCCCGGCGCTGCATTTCCTATCTGACCATCGAACATCACGGGCCGGTCGATCCGGAGTTGCGGGCTCTGATGGGCAATCGGATCTATGGCTGTGACGATTGTCTCGCGGTCTGTCCCTGGAACAAGTTCGCCGTCACGGCGCGTGAGGTGAAATATCACGCAAGGCCGGATCTTGTGGCGCCCCGGCTTGAGGATCTGGCGCGCTTCGACGATGCCGGTTTCCGGGCGCATTTTTCGGGCTCTCCGGTCAAGCGGATCGGGCGGGGGCGGTTTGTGCGCAACGTTTTGTATGCGATCGGCAATTCGGGACAGCCGCGGCTGCGGGGCGTTGCGCAGGCTTTGTGCGACGACGCCGATCCCGTTGTCGCTGACGCGGCGCGCTGGGCGGTCGGGCGGCTGGGATGAGCGTCGTTCTGGGCGTCGACACCGGCGGTACTTATACCGATGCGGTGCTGATCCGCGACGAACAGGTGGTGATCGCCAAGGCCAAGGCGCTGACCACCCGCGCCGATCTGGCCATCGGGATAGGCAGCGCGGTCACTGCGGTTCTGGCCAAGGCCGGTGTGGATGCGGGCGAGATCGCCATGGCGTCGCTGTCCACAACCCTTGCAACCAATGCGCTGGTCGAGGGGCAGGGGGGCCGCGTCGCCCTAGTCTATATCGGCTTTTCCGAACGCGAACTTGAAACGCAGGGCCTGTCCGAGGCGCTGGGCGGCGATCCGGTGCTGGTGCTGGCCGGGGGGCACAGCCATGCCGGGGGGGCGGTGGCGGTGCTGGATCTGGCCGCGCTGGACGCCTGGGCGCGGGATCAGGAGGTGTCGGCCTTTGCCGTGGCGGCGCAGTTCGCCACCCGCAATCCCGAACATGAACTGGCGGCGCGGGATCTGCTGCGCCAGGTCACCGGGCGGCCCGTCACCTGTTCGCACGAGTTGTCTGCCCGGCTTGGCGGGCCGAAGCGGGCGCTGACGGCGGTGCTGAATGCGCGGTTGATCGGACTGACACACCGGCTGATCGCGCGGGCCGAAGAGACGTTGCACTCGCTGGGTGTGCGGGCACCGATGATGGTGGTGCGCGGCGATGGCGCGCTGATTTCCGCCGCACAGGCGCAGGAACGCCCGATCGAGACCATCCTGAGCGGCCCGGCGGCCAGCCTTGTGGGTGCGCGCTGGCTGACAGGGGCGGGCGACGCGCTTGTGGCGGACATCGGCGGCACCACCACGGATATCGCGCTGCTGCGAAACGGCGTGCCGCAGATCGCCCCGGGCGGCGCGCAGGTCGGGCGGTTCCGCACCATGGTCGAGGCGGTGGCGATGCGCACCCACGGCCTTGGCGGCGATTCAGAGGTCCATGTGCTTGACGGGCTGGCCGGGGGGCTGAGCCTAGGGCCGCGCCGGGTGGTGCCGGTATCGCTGATCGGGTTCGAACATGGCGCCGCGGTGCGGGACGAGCTTGAGCGGCAGCTGCGCTGCGTTATTCCCGGCGACCATGACGGGCGGTTCGTGCGCCGCGTGGCCGGGCAGGATACCGGCGGGCTGAGCGCCAGAGAGGCGGGGCTGCTTGCACGGATCGAAGGGGTGATGCCGCTGGGTGCCGTGCTGAAATCCCGGATCGAGGGGCAGGCGCTGCAACGGCTGGTCGGGCGCGGCCTTGTCCAGGTGGCCGGGGTGACGCCGACCGATGCGGTGCATGTCCTTGGCCGATTGTCGGACTGGGACGCAGAGTCCGCACGGCTGGCGCTGGAATTGATGGCGCGGCGGCGCGTGGGCTCGGGCGAACGGCTCGCGACCGGGGCAGAACCGCTGGCCGAGCGGATCGTCGCCGAAATGACGCTGGCGACGGGGCGCGCGCTGCTTGAAACGGCCTTTGCCGAAGAGGGCTGGGATTTGCCTGCGTCAGAGCTTGCGCGGCATCCGCTGTTGGAGGCCGGCCTGCGGCGGCAAAGCGGGATACTGGCGCTGGAGACGCGGCTGGCCCTGCCGGTGGTGGGGCTTGGCGCTTCGGCCCGGTGCTATTACCCGGCGGTGGCCCGGATGCTGAACGGCGAGGCGATCCTGCCCGACCACGGCGATGTGGCCAATGCCATCGGCGCGGTGGTGGGGCAGGTGGTGATGCGCAGAAGCGGCATCGTGACCGCCCCGTCCGAAGGCCGCTTCCGGGTGCATCTGAGCGCGGGACCGCAGGATTTTGCCGCTTCCGAAGAGGCGATGGCCTGCCTGGAGGCGGCTCTGGGCGCCGAAGCGCGGGCCGCGGCAGAGGCGGCGGGGGCGGTCGACATCTCGGTCGTGCTCCGGCGCGAGGTGAAGGTGGTCGAGGCTGAGGCGCGCGAGGTCTTTCTTGAGGCGGTGGTGCGGGCCGAAGCCTCGGGGCGGCCACGGATCACACGATAACGGCCCGGTTTCGCTTCACGCTGTTCTGACACCGTTGTAACAAGGCTTTGCTTTTGCGCCCCGAAACCCCATCTAATGGAACATCATGGACAAGGGGGCTCTTATGACCCGATATAGCAAGAACCCGGATGTGATCGCGACCCTCACACCGGAACAGTACCGCGTGACGCAGCAAAGCGGCACCGAACGGCCCGGCACCGGCCCGTATCTCGACAACAAGGACTCCGGCATCTACGTCGATATCGTCAGTGGCGAGCCGCTTTTCGCCAGTGCGGACAAATACGAATCCGGCTGCGGCTGGCCCAGCTTCACCAAGCCGATCGAGCCTGCGCATGTGAACGAATTGCGCGACATGACCCACGGCATGCTCCGCACCGAGGTGCGTTCAACCCATGGCGACAGTCACCTCGGGCACGTGTTTCCCGATGGTCCCAAGGACCGTGGCGGCCTGCGCTACTGCATAAACGGCGCTTCGCTGCGGTTCATCCACCGCGACGACATGGAGGCCGAAGGCTATGGCGCCTATCTGGATCAGGTGGAGGAAGTGACATGAGCGAACGCGCAGTTCTGGCAGGCGGATGTTTCTGGGGCATGCAGGATCTGATCCGGCGTCTTCCCGGGGTTCTGGGGACCCGCGTCGGCTATACCGGCGGGGATGTGCCCAACGCCACCTACCGCAATCACGGCACCCATGCCGAAGGGATCGAGATCAGCTTTGACCCGGAACAGATCTCTTACCGCCGCATCCTCGAAGTGTTCTTTCAGATTCACGACCCGACCACGCTGAACCGGCAGGGCAATGACATCGGACTGAGCTATCGGTCGGCGATCTACTATGTGAATGACGACCAGAAGGCCGTTGCGCTCGACACCATTGCAGATATGGATGCGTCTGGCCTCTGGCCCGGCAAGGTCGTGACCGAGGTCGAGTCTGTGGGCGACTTCTGGGTCGCCGAAGAAGACCATCAGGATTATCTCGAAAAGTTTCCCAATGGCTACACTTGCCACTTTCCGCGCCCCGACTGGGTCCTGCCCAGGCGCGATGCCGCGGAATAGAAACACGATCTGCGCCCTGCCCCGACGGCAGGGCGCTTTTGCCAACCTTTCCGGCTGACCAATGGAACGGACAAGACTCCCCGTGCATGCGGCGGTCGGCCTGGCGCTGATTTCCCTGCTGATCCTGCTGCTGCTCCCCTTCGCGCACCATGCCGTGCTGTTCGGTGCCGAAGGTCTGGGGATCGGC
Organism: Puniceibacterium sp.; assembly: GCA_024636635.1. GTDB lineage: Bacteria > Pseudomonadota > Alphaproteobacteria > Rhodobacterales > Rhodobacteraceae > Puniceibacterium. The sequence continues at coordinate 6,772 of JAGXGV010000111.1, read as the reverse complement.
ACCTTGCGCGACACCTACCTCATCGCGGTAGACGCCCCGTTCGGCAATCTTGCCATCTCGGGGCACATGCTGGCAGGCGCGGTGGTTACCCTGCTGGCGCCTTTGCAACTGATCCCCTGGCTGCGGATGCGCCATCCGGGCTGGCACCGCTGGTCGGGGCGGGTGATCACGCTGCTCGGTCTGGTCACGGGCGCGGCCGGTCTGGTCCACATCCTGTCGCGCGGCACGATCGGCGGCTGGGTCATGGACCTGGGCTTTGGCCTCTATGGCCTGCTGCTCATGCTGGCCTGCGTCCAGACCCTTCGGACAGCCCGAGCGGGGCGGATGCGGGACCATCGCGCCTGGGCCCTGCGGACTTTCTGGCTGGCCATCGGCTCATGGCTCTACCGGGTGCACTACGGCCTGTGGTATCTGGCGACCGATGGCCTTGCATCGAACCCCGACTTCTCGGGCACCTTCGACCTGATGCAGAATTTCGCCTTTTACCTGCCCTACCTGTTGATTGTCGAACTTTGGCTGCGCTTGCAACGCCGCGGGGTCTGACTGTGCTGTGCCACGATCCGCAGGTTCCGCCACCCGTCGCAGGGCCTTGATTCATCTTGTCTTTCGTGTGCCGTCGGATACCGGGACGGGTGGGCAGGGCTACCCGCGCCCAGGTCATGGCGGGTATTCCCATCCGATTGTGGTGCTGCAGTGCAGAATGGCTGTATGCTGCAATGCAGAAAGAGCGGGCTGCGACCCGCTTGACTCAATCCATTATACTGAGAGAGCGAAAGAACAATGAAAATTGCACACACATTTGCAGCACTTGCGCTGATGGCGACACCGGCTCTGGCTGACGAGATCACCCTTACCGCGCCGATGGCCTCCGAAACCCTGCACGAAGGTGGACTGGACATGAACGTCTACTGGGTCGAGGCCGAAGGCGGGATCGAGGTCGTAGGCACCTATGTCGCCCGCGCCGGCGCCAACGCCCCAGCGCGCATCCGGATGCTGATGCAGGACGGTGACAAGGTGGCATTCGGCATGCCCGGGGTACAGGACACCCTCTACAGCTTCGAACGGTCCGGCGATGCGCTGCACGTCACCGCCGAAAACACAGGCCTGCAATTCGCCAGCAACTGATCAGTTGCCCGGAACGGGCACGACATAGGCGGGAGTCCGGAACGGGCACGACATAGGCAGAAGCCCGGAGCAGGCACCGCATAGGCGGGAGCCCGCCTCCAACGCCCGCCGCAATGGATGCGGCGAGCGTTCCGTTGTTTTCACCGGAAAGTACCGACAGTCCTGCGGCCCGATGCCCCAGGTGGCCAAACCCCACCCGGCTGGCAGAATACGGTGCCACCCCGCAGCTTCTTCTTTTCACAAATACCCCGGGGGAATCGCCCGGAACGGGCGATGGGGGCAGCGCCCCTTGCCAAAGCGTTGATTGAACTTCGCGACTGACCCAACCGAAGAAGGCGCAATGTCATGACCTGGCACGGCTCTTACGCGGCTTTCCGCCAACACCTCACCCGCTTTTCCGAACTTCGTTGCCATTTTCTTTTGCGAGAGCTTCGGTCATGCCCGGACTTTCACGCCCAGCGTGCAGCGCGACAATCAGGATGGCCGGAGCCAGCCCTTTCACGACATTCGCACATGGTGCAGCATAACGCGGGACATAGACACGAGGGGCGGACACCGAACTTTCGCTGTGGGTGAGAGCCAGGCATGCCGGGTAGGTGGAAGCCGACATTCAGGCGACGTCGGAACTGTGCGGCGCACTGCGCTGCGGCAAGGCCGCTTTTTTTCCGATGCAGGTTTCTCGGACGCCACGCGCGACTTCTGAGTGACGCACTGCGTTGCCTGGCGTCGGAGAAGCGCTCAAGCGGAAAATCGCGGGGTTGGGCTTGGTGGGGCGATTGTTGCTATGGGGATTTGGGCGGTAGGCTGGCCTTGGCTCCGATCTGACAGACCCCTTGAACGCGCCCGGTTTGGTTAGGCACGGGGTCGGCATTGCAGGCATTTGGACGATATGCCCGATGTTTTGTTGGCGTCATCAAGTTTTGCCGCGTCGACCCCTGGATCAGCGCAGAGTGATGGGTTCGCAGGTGATATCGCCTGCGTCCGAGGTTTTTATTGGTCATGTGCGGCGCGCGCGTCACGCTGCGGCCCTTTTGGACTTTGGCGGCCCTCTGGTGTGTTGTGCTGGTGCGATTGTCTCGGCGATGATCAACTGGCCGCCACAACATGGGCAAGGCAGGGCGAGGGCTCGTGGAGGCTCATCAGAATTGACGTGGCTTTCGTCATCATAGCGCCTGTGGTCTGATGTTTTGGCCCCGAGCAGTTGCCTGATCCTGGCGATATTGGCCGCACGGTTGCCGTTCCCGAAGAATCCATAGTGGCGAATGCGGTGCTGGCCCCGTGGCAGTACGTGGATCAGGAACCGGCGGATGAACTCTGACGTCGCCAGTGTCATGGTGGTGTGACGGCCCACGCCGATACGGCGATAATCCTTGACGCGGAAGGTGACGCTGTGCTCGTCGAAATGGATCAGACGGCTGTTGGATATTGCGATCCGGTGGGTGTAACGCGACAGATGCGCCAGCACGGCTTTTGGCCCGGCGAAGGGTTCCTTGGCGTAGACAACCCAGTCGATTTTGCGCAGCGGTTGCAGGAAAGCGTAGAAGGCCGCACGATCGCCAAGCTCAGCATGTTTGCCAAAGAAGTGCCGTTTCTTCGCATCGTGCAGCTTGGCCAGCCCGTCCAGAATGAGACGGCGATACAGACGAGACAGCACCCGGACGGACAGGAAGAAGTTCCTGCGGCAGGCGATCCACTTGGTGCCGTCCGCCGACAGGCCGCCGCCCGGCACGATCATGTGAACGTGGGGATGGTGGGTCATCGCTGATCCCCAAGTATGCAGAACGGACGTGATGCCGACCCGGGCGCCAAGATGCTTGGAGTCGGCGGCGATCCTGATCACCGTATTCGCGCTCGCCCGCATCAGCAGGCTGTAGAGCTCGCGTTTATTCTGATGCGCGATGTCAGCGATCAGTTTTGGCAGCGTGAAGACGAGGTGGAAATACCGCACGGGCAGAAGTTCGGCCTCCCGCGCCGCCAGCCATGCCTTTGCCGCACCCGCCTGGCATTTGGGGCAGTGCCTGTTGCGGCAGGAGTTGTAGGAGATCTGGTCATGCCCACAGTCTTCGCATCGCGCGACATGGCCGCCGAGCGCCGCCGTGCGGCAGCGCTCGATGGCGCTCATTACCTTCAACTTGTCGAGGCTGACATGGCCCGCGTGCCTGGCCCTCCACGTAGCGCCATTGGCGCGGAAGATATCCGCAACCTCCAGCCGTGACTGTGGCAAGGCGGCCTACGAAGCGCCTCTCTTACCCTTCCTGCGCTTCGCCGCGGTCAGGCCGTCCAGCGGGCTCTCCACCGCCGAGATCATCACGCGCGCCTTCAGGCCGGGTGCCATGGCCAGAACGCGTTTGACCTCATTGCGGCTCAGCACAAGCGGCACCTTCACCGGTTCCTTGAGGTGGAACACTTCGGCCACCAGATCATGCCGCCGCAGGGTGACCCGGAGCAGAAACTTCACCCCGGTCATCGTCTGGTTGCGGGTGCAGATACTCGTCCCGCTCTCGATCAGATGCAGCTGAGACTGCTTCACGTCATCCGGTGTAGCTGTCTCCGGAGATCGCCCGAGCCAGGCCGCAAACCGCTTGCAGGCCCGCAAGTGGCTGGTCTGCGACGCCGGTCCGAGGTTGCGCGCCGACATATCCGCAATCATACGCGCACGAAGGGGTGTCGTCGGTGTGGAATGCTGAACATTCATGGGAAAATCCTCTGTCAATCGAGGCAACATCACCTCGACCAACAGCACACACCCACCAACGAAAACCGCGCAAGAAATCCCTGATCAGCGTAACGCCCGCCACAAGCGCCCCTATCGCGGAGCGATTTAGTGCTCGGGCCCGGATCGACTGAAGCTGAATCATTTTTGGATGTCTGCTATCAGGGGTGAACCGAAACCGTTCAACAACTTCTTGGGTTTTGAACGGGGTTTTCGGCAGCATCAAATGAATTTTTCTGACGTGCAAAAAACAGTGCCTATGGGAAGACATGACCACATTATTGTCCGCAGTCCTTTCGCGGCAACGAAACAGCACTGCGTTCGCCTGCTGATCTTTCGTCTTAGGGTCAACAAAACGCAGCCCGATCAAGCCTACTTCTTTGATCCGGTGCCAGACAGGGTAGCGGCGTAAACAAGCGGAAAACCACCCAACAAAAGCCCGGACCTTGTTGAGACAACCCTAGATGCCCCTAGATAACCACAAAGCGTAACAGTCGTATGACAGACTTTTCACAAGTGGACTTCAGATGAAGAAGGCGAAAGACCAAAAGCAAAAAGGCAGCGTCACATCTAAAGACCTGACGTCAGGCGATGAATCGACTAACATGGCGGTTTCACCCAAGAACCCCGAGGCCGCGGCGGATGAGACGGAAGCCGATGGGTCAAGCCCACGGCCACAGACTGATCAGGCATCCAAACCTGTCGGAGGTTACCAAAAAAAGGGTAAAAAACCCAAGCCGCCGGGGAGTGAAAAAGCCGTCGAAACGATGTTCCGGAACAGTTACAGAGCAGAGCTGGATACCATTGCACTTGCGGCGATGAAGGCCAACATCATGATCTCGCTCAATGGATTCATCATATCCGCGCTCATGATTTCCGGGGCCTTCATTTTTGCATCGTCGCCGGCATTCCTGTTTCCAGCGGGGGTGTTTCTCTTTACCGCCGCGGCGTCGATCGCTTTTGCACTTCTGTCGGCATCGCCGGAACGCGGCGACCTCTTTGCCGGCTTTCGGGACTGGGTCATTGCGGTGCGGCAAGGGACAGCGCGGTTCCGCGATCTGCGTGGGTTCATGGCGCGTGCGCAACAAAACTCTGCCGAGGACGGCCCGGGAAACGTACTGATCTACGAGCAGCGCGTCCGTCTGTCGCGAGAGGAATACTGGACTGAAATGCAGAACCTGATGCGCAACCGCGAGCAGATTTATTTCAGTATGAGCGATCAGCTCTACTGGCTGGGTCAGGTGGCCGATCGCAAATTTCGCTTACTGAATCTGTCCTATACGGTCTTCCGTTGGGGCCTGCTGGCCACCTTGATTTCATTTTTACTACTGAAGATGTCGCTGTCCGTTCTGGCTCCGGCCATCGATCCGACTGTGCGCCTGCGCAATCTGGGCATCGGGGTTTTTGATGACATCTATGAACCGTCGGCAGTCCAGCAGCTACCCGATGGCCGTTTGTTGGTGGTCGAGGACGAGGCGTCGCGCGCGCTTAACCTGCTGACGATCGACGACACCGGTGCCCTGACAGAGGACAATACGCTGGATATCCGCATGATGCGCGCGTTCGGGCGCAAGCTGACCGATCTTGAAGGGTTGTCGATCGATGCGGACGGTTACATCTATGCAACCACGTCGCATTCGCTAACCAAGGAAGGCGAACGCAAGCCAGATCGTGAACAAATGCTGCGCTTTCGCATTTCTGGAAACAATGTCGCGGAAATCGCAACATATGGCGGTCTGCGCGATGCCATCGCGGGCGACACCGGGCTGCGTGAATTGGTCCTGCAAGAAACCGGCGAGCATCTGGATATCGCGCAGATCACTATCGAAGGTCTGGCCTATGTCCGCGCTGAAGACAGCCTTTACATCGGCCTACGCGCACCCATGGCATCGACCAAAGGTCTGATTGTAGTGATCGAAAACCCGGCCGACGTCTTTGCCAAACAGGCTGCACCCCGCTTTGGCGCGTCGATCATGCTGGAACTGCAGGGTGGCGGCATCCGTGCGCTCAGCTACGATCCTGTGCTGGATACATTCCTGATCGTGAACGAGCTGGAAGGCTATGAAGGCGGCCGCTTTTCGCAGCTTTGGCGTTGGAGCGGAAATCCCACAAGCCAGCCCGAACCCATCGCGTTGCCAGACATCATCAACCTGAACAATGTCGAATCCATAGATTCAATCTTGATCGACGGCGTCCCGCGCCTTCTGATCATGAGCGACGAGGGCAGCGAAAAAAAGAACGAACCTGCTCGCTATATGATGCTGGATTATGGGCAACTGGCAGAATAGGACCGCGACGTCTTGGTAGGGATCTAGACATGCAAGCGCTACGGGGGACTGCTGCCACGACAGCATCCACCCGACACTCTAGCCGTCTTATTCTCGGCAGGCTATCGTTACGCCTCGTCGAAGAACCGGACATCCACGCTTTTAAGAAGCCTCCCCAGAGCAGTTGTTGGCATAGCCGCAGCGAAAGCTCGCTTTGTCCCGCACTGCCGCCCCTCGGACTTCGAAAATGCTGCGCATACCATGAATGACCGGTCTGGCGAAGCTGCTGCGCGGCGCCGAGCACCTCGGCGACAGTCCGCTCTGGGCAGTTCAAGTCCTGAAGGACGACCAAGGTTCGCAACTTTGCAAAGCCCGCTCCCTGCGCGTTGCTGGCGTTCGTGGTTGGCGCAGCGGGCGGGTCACCCGCCCCTTACAGCCATCAGAGAACGCAAAAAGGCGCGGACCAGGTCCCGCGCCTTTGCCACTGGTCGTGGTGGGTGGCTCGGCCTTACTCGGCCGCCCCGTGGTCTTTGGGTTTGCTCTTGGGCTGATCTACCTTCTGCACATCAGTCGTGGCTTTGTGGGCTTCGACCAGGGCCGTGACCTCTGCGGGCCGCAGCTCGTGGACCGCGATCTTGCGCGCGAGGCTGGCGGATGCGTGCACCTC
>JAGXGV010000110.1 GCA_024636635.1 Puniceibacterium sp. | reverse complement strand
TCGCCTGGGAATTTCTGACCCTGTCGATGGCCAGCTGGAACGCCCTCGCCTCGCTTCTGCTGGCGCTGATCTGGATCGCCGCCGCCCGTCGCTGACCGCCCGTCGCTAACCGTGCCGTCGCTGACCCAACAGGGCAGACCGCTGCCCCTGCCCTGTCACAGGTGCGCGACGGGGCCGCCGGTGTTCAGCGACGCCGCCTCAAAGGTCTCGTCCCCTTGCACATCGGTGTCGCGCAGTGAAACGGCCAGTTGGCCGATGGCGATCAGACTGATCAGCACGACCGCCTTGAACAAAGTGAAATCGGTTGGTCTGAGATGTTTTCGCATCGCGCACTCCGGTCTGATGCTTCTAGCTATGTTCAGAGGTTCGCCGCTCTCAGCGACCAGGGCAATTCACATTCGCGCGTGCTGTCACGCGCCGTTGCAGGGGCATACAGGCCGCGAATCCCGAAAATACCCACCATTTTGCCGAAAATGTCCGTAAAAGCAGGCTCATACGCAACTAATGGAAAGAAAAATACCCTTCAAGGTAATTTTTTCTGAAACAACAAGGTTGACGCCCCTTCCCCGCCGCCATAATGTCCGGCTCGCAAACAAGGGAGTCCCGACCGGTGACAACACTAGTCGTAATTGTAGGAACCAAGCGCATGGGCCGGTAACGGACACCCAAAAGGTACCCCATGCGCCCCCGAACCCCACGGGGGCTTTTTTGTGCGCGCAAGCAGGCTGGGCGGATTGGCGACATCCCGCAGCAATGACCTAGATAGACGTCGTAAACGGAGCAAAGTGATGACACGTCAGATGACCGGAGCGAAAATGGTGGTTCAAGCCCTGAGGGATCAGGGTGTGGACACGGTATTCGGATATCCCGGTGGCGCCGTGCTGCCGATTTATGATGAAATGTTTCAGCAGAACGACATCCAGCACATTCTCGTCCGCCACGAACAGGCCGCCGTCCATGCCGCCGAAGGCTACGCACGCTCGACCGGCAAACCCGGCGTGGTGCTCGTGACCTCTGGCCCAGGGGCGACAAATGCCGTCACCGGCCTGACCGACGCACTGATGGATTCGATCCCGATCGTTGTTCTGACCGGGCAGGTCCCGACCTTCATGATCGGCACTGACGCTTTTCAGGAGGCGGATACCGTCGGCATCACCCGCCCCTGCACGAAACACAACTGGCTGGTCAAGGACACGGCGAAACTGTCCGAGACGATTCATCAGGCATTCCACGTCGCGCTTGCCGGGCGCCCCGGCCCGGTGCTGGTCGACATCCCAAAGGACGTGCAGTTCGCCTCTGCCGACTATCAGCCGAAACAGAAAGCGCCGACCGGCCATTACCAGCCGCAGGTCAAGGGTGACATGGAAATGATCACGGCGCTGGTCGAGGAGATCGAGACGGCGGCCTGCCCGGTGTTCTACACCGGCGGCGGCGTGATCAACTCGGGCCCGGGCGCGTCACAACTGTTGCGCGAACTGGTCGAGGCGACGGGATTCCCGGTGACCTCCACGCTCATGGGCCTTGGCGCCTATCCCGCCAGCGGCAAGCACTGGCTGGGGATGCTCGGTATGCACGGGCTGTACGAGGCGAATCTCGCCATGCACGGCTGCGATCTGATGATCAACGTCGGCGCGCGCTTTGATGACCGGATCACCGGCCGGCTGGATGCGTTCAGCCCCAAATCGCGCAAGGCGCATATCGACATCGACCCCAGCTCGATCAACAAGGTGATCCGTGTCGACATGCCGATCATCGGCGACGTGGGCCATGTGCTCGAGGATGTCCTCAAGGTCTGGAAGGCGCGCGGGCGCCGTATCAACCGCGAGGGCCTTCAGAAGTGGTGGGCGCGCATTCACGACTGGCAAAAGGTGGACTGCCTGAAGTTCAAGCCGAACGAAGGCACGATCCGCCCGCAATACGCCCTGTCCCGGCTCGAGGCACTGACCAAGGGGCGCGACCGCTACATCACCACCGAAGTGGGTCAGCACCAGATGTGGGCCGCGCAATACCTCGGCTTCGAAGACCCGAACCGCTGGATGACCTCCGGTGGCCTTGGCACCATGGGCTACGGCTTTCCGGCGTCGATCGGCGTCCAGGTGGCCCACCCGGACGCGCTGGTGATCAACGTCGCGGGCGAGGCGTCCTGGCTGATGAACATGCAGGAGATGGGCACGGCGATCCAGTTCCGCCTGCCGGTCAAGCAGTTCATCCTGAACAACGAACGCCTTGGCATGGTGCGCCAGTGGCAGGAACTGCTGCACGGCCAGCGATATTCGCACAGCTGGTCCGAAGCCCTGCCCGATTTCGTGAAGCTGGCCGAAGCTTTTGGCGCCAAGGGCATCCTGTGCAAGGACCCGGCCGATCTCGACGATGCGATCATGGAAATGCTCAATCACGATGGACCCGTCATCTTCGACTGCCTCGTTGAAAAGCACGAGAACTGCTTCCCGATGATCCCGTCGGGCGAGCCGCACAACAAGATGCTGCTTGGTGAGGCAAAGACCAAGGATGCCATCGGATCGAAAGGCGCGGTGATGGTGTGAGCGTCGCCCAAAAGTTTTCCTGAAAACTTTTGCCAAGACTTTTTGTAAAAGTCTTGGTGCCCCACCGCCCGGTACCGGCTTCAGCCAAAGGAAATGACAAATGTCTGCTCTACAGATCAAGAAGGGGTCGACCAAACATTCGGCCTACAACCTGCGTTCCACCTTTTCAGACGTCGAGGAAACCCACACCATCGCCGTCCTGGTCGAAAACGAACCCGGCGTGCTGGCCCGCGTCATCGGCCTGTTTTCGGGTCGGGGCTACAACATCGACAGCCTCACCGTGGCCGAGGTAGACCACAAGGGCCATCTCAGCCGCATCACCATCGTGACCACCGGCACGCCGCAGGTGATCGAACAGATCAAGGCGCAGCTGGGGCGAATCGTCCCGGTTCACGAGGTGCACGACCTCACCGCAGAGGGCAGTTCGGTCGAACGCGAACTGGCCCTTCTCAAGGTGACCGGCGTCAGCGACAAGCGGGTCGAAGCTCTGCGCCTTGCTGACATCTTTCGTGCTCAGGTGGTCGACAGCACCCTGGAAAGCTTTGTCTTCCAGATCACCGGCACACCTGAAAAGGTCGATGCCTTCGCCGATCTCATGCGCCCGCTCGGGCTTACGGAAATTGCGCGCACCGGCGTGGCCGCCCTCGCCCGCGGCCTCTGAACCCTATTGCGTCCCGCCTTTAACCTGAAACACGGATATCGCTTTTCGTGTTGGAGACGCAGCCGACAGGCAGCGAACAAGCGATTCAAGTTTTAGGCGGGGCGCTTTAGCTCAACGACCGGGGACCGATGCCGTATCGGGGTCTGTCCAAGACAGGGGCGCCACGCCGGTAACGGCCCGGTCGCACAACGCTGTCACAAAGACTGTCTCAGACGGCAAACTTGCGCCGCTCAATGAAACTGTCCATCGAGATCACGTTTGCGCCGCGCCTGTCCGCAGCGGCCCTTCGCTGCGGTGTTTGCGGTCTCAGTCGTTGGGCGATTTCCGGGAAATGCGACTGACCGACAAGTTGAGGATTGCGCGCACGGCGCAGGTCGCTCTCCTCGTTCATGTCGAACTGGATCAGATCTCCCGCGTCAAGGCAAAGCCCCTCCACCGCGCTCTGTTCCGTTCCGGAATAAAACGCGAGATTCCCGTGGTCCTCGCACCAGATCACCGCCTTCTTTTCAGCCGCGTCAGTCCAGAGAACGACTCCATACATATTGGTACCGGCCATGATTGACGCCCTTTGTATTACCTTCTCAGTACATTCGGGCAAATCGTCACGCCCCGACATGGTTTTCCCCGCGACTCTGACTTGCATTTTGTGTCATTTGCAATCATTAATGTAGCCAGTAAGCATCAGGCATGACGCTAGACAGCATCAGTTCGGCATTTTCATGATGAGCAATCCACCTTAGGTGGCACCAAGACGCAACTAAACATCCATGAGAAGAACACGGTCATGTCTCCTGCATCCCGAAACATCCAGACTTCCCCCAGCCCCTCCGACCTGCGCAACATGCTTGGCGCCAATCTGCGGCGACTGACCCGCCACGCTGTGTCCATTTCCGCCCTTTGCCGCGATCTCGGGATCAACCGGACTCAGTTCAACCGCTATCTGGCAGGGGAAAGTTTTCCCAGACCCGATGTGCTGCATCGCATCTGCCGCTTCTTCGAGGTGGACGCCCGCATCCTGCTGGAACCGCTGGACCAGATCGACTCGGTCCGGCAGGACCTGCTGCATCATCCCGCCGTGGCAGATTTCATCGGCGCCGGGGCTATTGCGGTAGACCAGGACCTGTTCCCGTCAGGGTTCTACAGATTCACCCGACGCAGTTTCATGGATGACGAACGTTACGTTCAGGGTCTTGTCTATGTCTTCCGCGAGGATTTTTTCACCTTCATCCGCGGCTTTGAGGCGAAGGAGGCGATGCGCGCCCAGGGTTTGCGCACCGACCCGAAAACCCGCGAATTCCGCGGCTTCCTGCTTCCCCAGGAAGGCGGTCTCGCCGCGCTGGTCAGCCGCCGCAATTCACTGACCACCTCTTTCAACTACCTGGCCAAGATCGCCTCGTTCCAGAACAACTACTGGGTCGGATATGCCGCCCGCACCGTCGGGGAAAGCGTAACGGGCCGCCGTGTCACCCGGCTGGTCTATGAACATCTGGGATCGGACCGCGGCACAATCATGGCGGCGGCACGCAATTCAGGCTTCTGCGACGAATCCCAGCTTGTGCAGTTTCACCGAACCCAGTTGCGCGTCGACGAACCCTTTACCTGACCCCCAACTTCTCCGGGTGTCAAATATCCCGGGGGAGTCGCCGTCAAGGCGACGGGGGCAGCGCCCCCAAAAAAGTCTGCGGGCAGCGCCACCAAAAAACCCGTGGCCAGCGCCCCCCATAGGGCCTCAGGGCAACCTCCACCCGATCGCCGCGCCCGGGACCTAGCAGGGCTCAGTCGCGTTGTGCATCCGCGCGCGACTTGCCCGACACATTCAGTGCCAGCGTCGCCGCCATGAACGGGTCAAGGTCGCCGTCCAGAACACCTTTGGTGTCCGATGTCTCATGCAGCGTGCGCAGGTCCTTTACCATCTGGTAGGGCTGCAACACATAAGACCGGATCTGGTTGCCCCAACCGGCATCTCCCTTGGCTTCGTGCGCGGCATTGATATCGGCGTTACGGCGGTCCAGTTCCATCTGATACAGCCGCGACTTCAGCGCCTTCATGGCGATATCGCGGTTCTGGTGCTGCGATTTCTCCGAACTGTTCACGACGATACCGGTCGGGTGGTGGGTGATGCGCACGGCCGAATCGGTGGTGTTCACATGCTGCCCGCCGGCGCCCGAAGAACGGTAGGTATCGATGCGGATGTCATTCGGGTTCACCTCGATCTCGATGTTGTCGTCCACCACCGGATAGACCCAGACCGAACTGAACGACGTGTGCCGCTTGGCCGCCGAGTCATACGGCGAGATCCGCACAAGCCGGTGCACGCCGGATTCCGATTTGAGCCAGCCATAGGCATTCAGTCCGGTGATCTTGTAGGCAGCCGACTTGATGCCGGTCTCTTCACCCGCACTCTCTGACTGAAGCTCGACCGTGTACCCCTTTTTCTCGGCCCAGCGGACGTACATCCGCGCCAGCATCGACGCCCAGTCACAGCTCTCGGTGCCGCCTGCCCCGGCGTTGATTTCAAGGAAAGTGTCGTTGCTGTCCGCCTCACCGTCCAGCAGCGCCTCAAGTTCCTTGACCGCGGCCTTTTCCCCGAGCTTGCGAAGCGCGGCCTCGGCCTCGGTCACGACCTCGGGGTCATCCTCCATCTCGCCCAGTTCGATCAGTTCGAGATTGTCCGCAAGGTCCTGCCTGATCGAGGTATAGGTCTCCATCGCATCCACCAGCATCTGGCGGTCACGCATCAGCTTTTGCGCCGCCTCGGGATCGTTCCAGAGGTTCGGGTCCTCGACCCGCGCGTTGAACTCTTCCAGCCGATGCGGCGCGGTGTCCCAGTCCAGCCGCTGGCGCAGCAGGTCGAGCGATTTCTCAATCTTGTCGACGGAGTTCTGAAGGTCTGCGCGCATGGGGGTATCCTGCAAGGTTCGTTCAAGACCTGCCTGATAACAAGCCTGAGCCAGAGGGACAAGATCGCTGCAAAATGCGCCGGACCGGTTGCCCGTATCCTTGACCCGGCAAGCGCGGAAGGGGCGCCGCGCAGGCCGTTTATGACCGCGGTCATAAACTGCGCGCCTGCGCGGGCCTGGTTCAGTAAAGTCCGCCCGAACTCATCGTACCGAAGCTTGCCTTGGGTCCGACCATCCCGGTTCCACCCGACGAGGTGCGCACCTGCCGCGCGCTGCCATCGGGCTGGATCACGTCAAAGTTGCCGCCCATTGCGAAACCGCCATCGAACTGGATGCCAAAGATCGGCTCCTCGCCCTCGCGGAAACATTCGGACACGACGTTCTGGCCGCTTGCCCCGTCGCTCAGCCTTGCGCCGGTGAAGCGGTCGATGTTGATGAACTGGCACTGGTCGGGCACCTTGAACTTGCCCCCGCCATATTTCTGGATCGCCTTTTGCATGAACTGCTGGAACACCGGGCCGCACATGGTGCCGCCATAGGCATTCGGCCCGAGCGAGCGCGGCTGATCAAAGCCGATGTAGCATCCCGCAACGATGTTGCTGGAAAAGCCGATGAACCAGACATCCTTGGCGTCGTTGGTTGTGCCTGTCTTGCCCGCGATCGGCACCGGCAGGTCGATCACGCTGGCGGCGGTGCCGCGCTGGACGACACCCTCGAGCATCGAGGTCAGCTGATAGGCCGTGACCGGGTCCATCACCCGTTCCCGGTTTGACGCGATGCGCGGGCTGCTGCCGGGCGCGATGTCGGGGTTGTCACAATTGACGCAGTCCCGCTTGTCATGGCGGTAGACGGTATTGCCATAACGGTCCTGTACCCGGTCGATCAGCGTCGGCTCCACCCGCTCGCCGCCGTTGGCGAACATCGCATAGGCCGCCACCATCTTGTAGATCGTGGTCTCTTCCGAGCCGAGCGAATTGGCCAGGACCCGGCTCATGTGGTCATAGACACCGAACTTTTCGGCATAGCGCGCCACCGTGTCCATACCCACCTCCTGCGCCAGGCGGATGGTCATCAGGTTGCGCGACTGCTCGATCCCGGTGCGCAGCGGCGTCGGTCCATAATAGGTGTTGGACGAATTCTTGGGCCGCCACACACCCTGCGGGGTGTCGATCTCGATCGGGGCATCGACCACGATCGTGGCGGGGCTGTAGCCGCTGTCCAGCGCCGAGGCGTAGACAAACGGCTTGAAGCTGGACCCGGGCTGACGCTTGGCCTGGGTCGCGCGGTTGAACACCGAATGCTGGTAGCTAAAGCCGCCCTGCATGGCGATCACCCGGCCGGTGTTCACATCCATCGCCATGAACCCGCCCTGCGCCTGCGGGATCTGCCGCAGCGTCCACCGGATGAACGCGCCATCGGCATCCGCCGTCATGCGCCGCACCAGCACCACGTCCCCCACATCGACCAGGTCGCCCGCCACCTGCGCGCGGTCGGCAAGCCTGCCCCCCGGCAGACGCTTGCGCGCCCATTGCACATCCTTGGCCGGAATCCAGTGGCCATCCTCGTCCTCGGGAACGCCCTCGATCCCGACACGCGCCTCGCTTGCCCCGACCTCAAGCACGACAGCCGGATGCCAGCGGCTTTCCAGGTCCACGTCGCGCGCAATGCGCACGTCCGACAGCGCCGCGCGCCAGGCCTGTTCCGACCCGAGCTGTTCAGCCTCGATCGTCTTGCCGGATCCGCGCCAGACACCCTGCGAGCGGTCATATTCCTCAAGCGCGGCACGCAGCGCCTTGGCCGCCTCGACCTGCATCTCGGGGTCCAGCGTCGCGCGGACAGAGTAGCCGCCGGTGAAGAAATCCTCCTCACCACGCTCGCGGCTCAACTGACGGCGGATCTCGTCGGTGAAATAGTCGCGCGGCGGCAGGCTGGCCTGAAACGGCTCGAAATCGCCGTTCTGGACCGATTTCAGCGGTTCGGCCACTTCCTTTTCAAAGGTGACATCGGACAGGTATCCATTCTCGTGCATCTCGCGCAGCACAAAATCGCGCCGCTCCAGCAGACGGTCCTTGCGGCGCACCGGATGGTAATCCGACGGCGCCTTGGGCAGCGATGCCAGGAACGCCGCCTCGTGCGGGGCAAGGTCGACCAGCGACTTGTTGAAATACGTCTGCGCGGCAGCCGAGACGCCATAGGAGTTCTGTCCGAGAAAGATCTCGTTGAGGTAAAGTTCGAGGATCTTTTCCTTGCTCATCGTATCCTCGATACGGGACGCAAGGATGATCTCCTTGATCTTGCGTTCGGCGCGCCGGTCGCCGCCCAGCAGGAAGTTCTTCATCACCTGTTGCGTGATGGTCGAGGCGCCGCGCACGTCGCGCCCGCGCGAACGCACGGCATCAAAGGCGGCAATGCCGATGCCGCGCAGGTCATAGCCAGAATGCTGGTAGAAATTCTTGTCCTCGGCGCTGATGAACGCCTGCTTGACCAGATCGGGAATTTCGTTGGCGGGCGTGAACAGGCGGCGTTCCTGGGCGAATTCGTCGATGATCCGGCCTTCGACCGAATAGATCCGGCTGATGGTCGGCGGCGTGTATTGCGCAAGGCTTTCATGGCTGGGCAGGTCGCGGCCATACATCCAGAACACCGCACCGATGGTCAGCGCGGTCATCATCACACCCAGGGTGACCAGAGTGAATATGGCACCGAAGAACGACAGGATGAATCGGGTCAATGGACGGCCCCCCTAGGCTTTGCGCGCCTCACTATACCGCACCTTGGCTGGCGTCAAAACACAACGTCGCGTGTGGGCGGCACCGCGCCTGCCGCAAATCCGCAAATGCAGCGGGTTTCAACGGTTGGCTGAATATTCGCGCCGAGGGCGAAACGGGGGGGGCGGCGCGAAACGGAGGTCAGCGCTAATCTGGGATTTTCGCCGCCCCTACTGCCGCCGCAGCCGCGCCAGCGCCGCATCCTCAATCGTCCAGGCCATCAATCCGTCGCGGATTCCCGCCGCCATGCCCGCGCGCCAGGCCGGATCCTGAAGGTTGCGCAGCTCTCCGGCGGTGGACAGGAAGCCAAGCTCGATCAGGACCGACGGGATGTCGGCGGCCTTCAGCACCGAAAACCCCGCCTGCCGTAGCGGGCGCTTGTGCACCTGGCCCGCGGCATTGCGAATGCCCTCAAGCACATGCAACGCCAGCGCCTGCGACCGTGGCGTATTGTCCAGACGCGCCAGATCCATCAGAACATCCGCCACCCGGTCGTCCGTGCCGCTCAGATCGACGCCCGCCAGCAGGTCGTCGCGGTCGTGCCGCTCCGCCAGCGCCGCTGACGCCGCATCCGACGCTTCTTCGGCCAGCGTATAAACCGCCGCCCCGCGGGCGACGCCTTCGTCGATGGAATCTGCATGCAGCGACAGAAAGATGTCCGCACCCGCCGCGTGCGCCAGCGCCACCCGCCCCTCGAGCGAGATGAAGCTGTCGGTGTCCCGGGTCATCGCCACTTCGAAATCCCCGGCCCGCAGCAACACCTCGCGCAATTCGCGTGCGAAGATCAGCATCAGTTCCGCCTCGGTGGCGCCGTCTGCTTCGGCTCCGGGGTCGATGCCGCCATGGCCGGGATCGATCATTACGACGATGGGCCCCTGCCCCCGTACGGCCGGGCGCACCGCCGTGGCGGCCGGCAGGTCCCAGCGCGGATCGCGCGGCGCCCCGGCAGCGGCATCGAACGCCGCGCGGTCGGGCGCTCCCAACTGCACAGTCAGCGCCGCCGTCCCGCTCTCGCCATCGACACCCAGCCCCGCCTGCGCCAGCGGCATCGGCGCCGCAAGCACCGCCACCAGCCGCGACCAGCCGGGCCGGAAGGTGCCAAGGCGCAGTTCGCTGACCCTCTCGGATTGTCGCAGCGCCGCGGGGTCGGCCCCTTGCCAGTCGACCTCGCGGAAATCCACCACAAGCCGGTCCGGCCCGGTCAGGGTAAAGACCCGCCAGGGCACCCCCTGGCTCAGATCGAGCAGCAGTTCCGCGCCGTCGCGCGAATCACGCACCGATCCGCCAAGAAACTGCGCCAGCCCGCCCAGCCCCTGCGCCTGCGCCTGCGCGGCACCGCTCCAAACCCCCGCGATAAGGGCAATCGTCGCCAGAAATCTGCCCATGTGTTCCTGCCCCGGCCGGTTTTTCGGCAATCTACACATCCGCGTCCGGTTTGGCACCTGCCTGCGGCTTCTTCTTTTCCCAAATACCCATTTTCCCGGGCCACCCCAGGCGCCGGGGCCGGGGTGGCTCAGCCCCGCGCCGCCATGAAGGCTGCCAGACGTTCCAGCCCCTCGACGATGTCCGCCGTGCTGCGGGCATAGGAAAACCGCAGCGTGCCGCCGCCACGCACCGGGTCGAAATCAAGCCCCGGCGTCACCGCCACTCCGGCCGTCTCCAGGATCTCGGCGGCCAGCGCACGGCTGTCGCGGGTGATGTGGCTCACATCCGCGTAGACATAGAACGCGCCATCGGGGGGGGCGATACGGTCGAACCCGGCCCTTGGCAGGCCCTCCAGCATCAGGCGGCGGTTCTCGGCATAGACCGCCATGTTGGCCTGCAACTCGTCACCCGCCTCCATTGCCGCCAGCGCCGCAACCTGCGCCGCATGAGGCGCGCAGATGAACATGTTCTGCGCCAGCCGCTCGAACTGGCGCACCTGTGCGGGGGGCACCACCAGCCAGCCCACGCGCCAGCCGGTCATGCTGAAATATTTCGAGAAAGAGTTGATCACGCAGACATCGTCACTGATTTCCAGCGCCGAGACCGCGCGGCGTTCGTATTCGATGCCGTGATAGATCTCGTCCGACAGAAAGGCCACACCGCGGTCCTGGCACGCGCCGATCAGCGCCCCAAGCGCGCCGCGGTCCAGCATCGTGCCGGTGGGATTGGCGGGCGAGGCGACCATGAGCCCCTGGTAGTCAAGCCCCTCAAGGTCGGCAGGCACCGGTTGCAGGCGGTTTTCGGCTGCGGTCTGCACTTCGACCGGGACCAGATCCAGCGCCTTCAGGATCTGGCGGTAAGACGGATAACCCGGCGCCCCCAGCGCGACCCGGTCCCCGGCATCCAGCAGCGCGGTAAATGCCAGGATGAACCCGCCCGACGATCCGGGCGTCACCACCACGCGCCCCGGATCAAGATCGACATTGTACCATTCGCCGTAAAGCCGCGCGATGCGCCGCCGCAGGGCGGGCAGTCCCAGAGCGACCGTATAGCCCAGCGGGTCGCTTTCCATCGCCGCCGCCAGCGCCGCGCGCGCCGCCGCCGGAGCGGGCGTGCCTGGCTGGCCAACCTCCATGTGAATGATGCGGCGGCCCGCATCCTCGGCGGCGCGTGCGGCCTCCATCACATCCATCACGATAAAGGGATCGACGGCCCCGCGGTTTGAGTTTCGCATCTCGCTCTCCCTGAAGTATGTTCGCCCCGACCCTGAAACAGGGTATGCAGACCAAGGGCCCGCGACAGGCCCGGTTAGAAAGCGAACGGGACAAGAGGTCAATGTTTCACCTGCGGATGACGGTTCTGGCACTGGTTCTTGCCCTTGTGGCGGGCACGCCTGCGCGGGCAATCTCGCTTTTGCGGGACGCCGACATCGAATACGGGCTGGCACAGCTGGCCGATCCGATCCTGCGCGCCTCGGGCCTTTCGCCGTCGCAGGTGCGGGTGCTGGTGGTCGATGACAGTTCGCTCAACGCCTTCATCGCCGACACGCAGCACATCTTCATCAATTCGGGCATGATCCTGAAACTGGGCAATGCGCGCATGTTGCAGGCGGTGATCGCCCACGAGGCGGCACATATCGCCAACGGCCACATCAGCCAGCGCGCGGGCAACATGCGCAACGCCCGCACCGCCGCCGGGCTGGGCATGGCGCTGGCCGCCGCCGCCGCCGTTTCAGGCCAGGGCGAGGCCGCGACCGGCATTGCCTTCGGCACACAATCCTCGGTCATGCGCAATTTTCTGGCCCACACCCGCGCCGAAGAGGCCAGCGCCGACCAAAGTTCGGTCCGAACGATGGTGCGCGCGGGCGTCGATCCGCGCGGCGCGGTCGAGGTGTTCGACCTGTTCCGCGGGCAGGAGGCGCTGTCGGTCGGCCGACAGGACCCCTACATGCGCAGTCATCCGCTGACCCGCGACCGGATGCGCGCAATGGAGGGATTCGTCGCGGGCTACGGCAAGAGCATCCCCGACGATCCGACCGCGAACTACTGGTTCGCGCGGGTTCAGGGCAAGCTGTCCGCCTTTCTGCGCAACCCGAACTGGACGCTGCGGCGCGTCGCCGACAGCCCGTCGCGCGACATCGCCCTGATGCGCGAGGCCGCCGCCCATCACAAGCAGAGCGACCTTGGCCGGGCGCTGAAAGCGATCGACGGCGCCATCGCGCTGCGCCCGCGCGATCCCTTCCTGATCGACCTCAAGGCCGAAATCCTGCTGGAATCGCGCGAGGCCGGCCCGGCGGTGCAGACCTACCGCCAGGCGGTAGCGCTTGCGCCTGACAATGCGCTGATCCTGGGCGGTCTGGGGCGCGCGCTGCTGGCCTCTGGCCAGTTCCAGGAGGCGCTGTCGGTGCTGGAAAAGGCCCGCGGGCGCGACTGGCAGGACGGGCGGCTGTTGCGCGATCTGGCGGTCGCCTATGCCCGGACCGGGCAGACCGGCCTTGCCTCGGTCGCGACGGCTGAACGCTACGCGCTTCAGGGGCGCCTGCCCGACGCCGCCATTCATGCCCAACGCGCGGTGGATCAGCTGCCGCGCGGTTCTGCCCCGTGGCAACGGGCAGAGGATGTGCTAAACGCCGCGAAACAGGCGCAACGGCGCTGACCTTCAAAAGCTCCGGGAGATTTACGGATGATCAAGACCCTCACCGCCGCCACAGCCCTGTGCCTTGCGCTGGCTGCACCCGCATCGGCCTTTGACGTGTCGTCCATGACCGATGCCGAACGCGACGCCTTCCGCGCCGAAATCCGCGCCTACCTGCTCGACAATCCCGAGGTGATCTTCGAGGCGGTAGACATCGCCGAACAGCGTCAGGCGCAACAGCAGGCCGTGGGCGACGAACAGCTTCTGGCGGATAATGCGGACGCCATCTTTGACGACGGCATGTCCTGGGTCGGCGGCAATCCCGACGGCGACATCACGATCGTGGAATTCATGGACTACCGCTGCGGATACTGCCGCAAGGCGCATGACGAAGTAAGCGAACTGGTCGGATCGGACGGCAACATCCGCTATATCGTCAAGGAATTCCCGATCCTGGGCGAGGCATCCACCATCTCGACCCGCTTTGCGCTGGCGGCGCGGCTGGTCGGCGGCGACGACGCCTACAAGGCGGCGCATGATGCGCTGATCACCATGACCTCGGATCTGAGCGAGCCTGTGCTGCGGCGGCTTGCCGAAACCCTGGAGCTTGACGCCGATGCGGTGCTGGCCGACATGAGCAACCCCGAGATCGACCGCCAGATCGCCGAGACCCGCGCGCTGGCGCAGGCCTTGCAGATCAACGGCACCCCCACATTCGTGATGGAGGACGAACTGGTGCGCGGCTACGTACCCCTGGAAACCATGCGCGAAATCGTGGACAGCCTCCGCAGCGAGGGCTGAACCGGCGGCGCTCAAGCGCCCGTTCGACGCGCGCCTTTTCTGAGGACGCAGCGATGCGGCAGAGTTTGCAGGGCGGAACACCGAAAATAACTGCGGTGCGGGGAACCTTCCCGCACCCACTTGCGTTCAGGGACAAGAGCGCGGTAGGGCGGCGTCGCAGGACGCTGCCTTTTGCATGCGCCGTCGCACTTCACCGATCAACAAACCTGCCCTGCCCCTCTACCCCGCAGCCGCCACCCCCTTCCGTCACCGCATTGCCCCCGCAGGAGAGACCATGACCCTCAAGATCGACGTCACGCTGGATTATGCCCTTTCAGGTCCGACCGACTGCCTCGCGCAGATCTATGCCGCGCAGACGCCGCACCAGAAGATCCTGTCCGGCGTTCTGACCACACAATCCATCAAGCCCCGGTCGACCCCGGCCGAGGAAGGCATCGGGGAACGGCTTTGGGTGCAGGAAAACGTGGCGCTGCAATGGCGCTATACCGCCGAAGTCGAAATCAGTCGCAATGCCGAGGATATCGTCGGACTGAGTTGGCAAAAGCCGCATGATCTGCCGCCGGAGGTGGTGAAATACCTGTTCCCGTCGCGGTATTGCCCGTCGGACAAGTTCCTTGCTTTCGTCAACGCAGAGTTCGGCACGCTTCAGGGCGGTGCCAAGGTCGTGGCGATGAACGACTACGTGAAGCAGAACTTTGCCTATATGGTAGGCACGTCCGATGCGGAAACCTCTGCGTTGGAAACCTTTGTGCTGCGGCAAGGCGTCTGCCGGGATTTTGCCCACATGCTGATCACGCTGGCGCGGGCCGGCACGATCCCGGCACGCATCGTCAGCGCCTATGCCCCAGGGGTCGAACCGCCGGATTTCCACGCCCTGGTCGAGGTCTGGCTGGACGGCGCCTGGCATCTGGTCGATCCGACCGGCATGTCCATCCCGTCGGAAACCGCCGTGATCTGCGTCGGCCGCGATGCAACCGACATCGCCTTTCTGACCACCTACGGCCCCGCCGAACTGCGCGCGCAAAGCGTGCAGGTGACCAAGGTATAGAACGTGCCGCGCCCTGACGTTTAAAGACGTCGGGGCGCGGTCAGGTGTTTTTCGAAACGTTACCGGATGCTTGCGACACAATACGCCCAGGCGCGCAGGTCATTCTGCCGCTTGGGTCTCCGCGCTCGCCTGTGTGTCCAAACTTGCCTGTGTGTCCAAACTTGCCTGTGTTTCCAAACTGGCCTGTACCTCAAGCGCTTCAGCCTTCTTTTCGACCTGTTCGACGATGTGGTCGATCATCTGTTCGTTCGAGAGTTTGTGGCTTTGCTTGCCGGCAAGGTACACCATACCCGCGCCGCTGCCGCCGCCGGTAAAGCCCACGTCGGTCATCAGCGCCTCGCCCGGGCCGTTGACGACGCAGCCGATGATCGACAGGCTCATCGGGGTCTTGATGTGTTCCAGCCGCTTTTCCAGCGCCTCGACCGTCTTGATCACGTCGAACCCCTGTCGCGCGCAACTGGGGCAGGAGATGATGTTGACGCCCCGGTGCCGCAGGCCGAGTGATTTCAGGATTTCGTATCCGACCTTGACCTCTTCCACCGGATCGGCGGACAGGCTGACGCGGATCGTGTCGCCGATCCCCATCCAGAGCAGGTTGCCAAGGCCGATGGCCGACTTGATCGTGCCCGAGGTCAGGCCCCCCGCCTCGGTGATGCCGAGATGGATGGGCGCGTCCGTGGCATCCGCAAGCTTCTGGTAGGCAGCCGCAGCCATAAAGACATCGGACGCCTTGCAGCTGATCTTGAAGTCGTGAAAATCGTTGTCTTCGAGGATGCGGATGTGTTCCAGCCCGGATTCCACCATCGCATCGGGGCAGGGTTCACCGTATTTTTCCAGCAGGTGACGTTCAAGCGATCCGGCGTTCACGCCGATGCGCATGGAACAGCCGTGGTCGCGGGCGGCGCGGATCACCTCGCGCACGCGATCGGGCGAGCCGATGTTGCCGGGGTTGATGCGCAGGCAGGCGGCGCCGGCCTCGGCGGCCTCGATCCCGCGTTTGTAGTGGAAATGGATGTCGGCGACGATCGGCACCGGGCTTTCGCGCACGATCTCCTTGAGCGCTTTGGCCGAGGCCTGATCGGGCACCGACACCCGCACAATGTCCACCCCGGCATCGGCAGAACGCTGGATCTGGTCGATGGTGGCGGCCACATCGGTGGTCAGGGTGTTGGTCATGGTCTGGACCGTGATCGGCGCATCGCCCCCGACCGGCACGTTGCCGACCATGATCTGACGCGACTTGCGCCGGTAGATGTTGCGCCACGGACGGATGTGGTTGAGGCTCATCAAAGGCTCCCTCGTCGGCATGAAACTGTCAGGGCGCGCGATGCCCGTTCCTGTATAGCTAGCGATGGACCGGGGCGGGATCAACCTTAGGCGGGCATGTGCCTACTGCTGCTCGACGGTGACCGGACTGTTGAGTTCGGCCACGACACGGGCCAGATCGCCATCGGTTTCCACCGCCGCCACGGTGTAGGAGGTTGTGAGACTGGCGACCGACAACGGCAGGTTCGAGGTGACCTGACCGCGGCTGCCCGCCGGGCCATAGGTCTGACCCTTGACGGCAAAGTAGATCGCGCCGGATTCGCCGACGCGCAGCGTTGCCGGATCTTCGGTCTGCGGCACGGGATAGGTGTCGCCGGCATCCATGATGCCTTCGTAGATCACGGTGCCGTCAGAGGACCGCACCCGCACCCAGGCCGGGCGGACGGCAATCATCGTAACGCCGGGCGCAGAGGCTTCGAGCACCTGCGGCGAATTGGGCGCCAGCGGAAGGTTTGGCACGCCCAGCGCCTCGGCCAGGGCGTTCTGTACCATGTCGGTCGCCGGATCGGCGGTAACGGTCTGGATCTTGTCTAGATCCGAAGTTGCGGCGCTGGCAAAGGCCCCGACACTGCGCGGGTCGAGCGTTGAGATCGGCGCGTCGCGTGCAACCAGCACCGGCACGTCCAGCGCCTGCGGGCGGTAAAGCCGGTCCATCGCCTCGTTTGTCGGGGGGCTGAAGACTCCGGACACTTCCGTATCCTCACCGGTGCCGACTGGCTGCACCACGGTGTCGATCGGGTCGAGATCGGACAACACCACCGGGGTCTGTTCGACCGGGGCAAGCTGGACGCGCTGCACCTCTTTCAGGACAGTCCAGCCGCCAAAACCGATGCCGCCGATCAAAGCCAGCAGAACCAGCATCGAACCGATGGCCCCGGGTTCGACGCGCGACAGAAAAAAATCGCCACCCGGCGCGAACGGCAGCGAGGGTTGCGAGAACGGGTCGCGCACCGCGCCCTTGGGCTGCTGCGCGAAGGCGTCCCGCTTCTTGATCACGGACGCCTTTTCGGACATGCCGTGCGCGGTGGCAAAGCCACTTTCGGCGCAGAAGGCGGTGAACGTCTCGTCCGGGTCCATGTCGAGGTAGCGCGCGTAGGACCGCACATATCCGGCGATGAAACCGGGGGTGTCGAAGGCGGTGGGATCGCAATTTTCGATCGCGGCGATGTAGCTGGCCTTTATGCGTAGCTCACGCTGCACGTCCAGCAGGCTTTTACCCATGGTCGCGCGCTCGCCGCGCATGACATCGCCCAGACGCAGTTCGAAATCGTCAAAGCCGCGCGGCTTTGCGTTATTTTCAACTGCAATGCGCGAAGGTTTGCGCCCGATCATGCCGCCTGCCCTATATCCACCATCACTCGACCTGTGCCTGCCTCTGCGCGACGCGTTACGATTCGAGTCACGTTCTTATTGGCACCACTCTAGCACATCACAAGTGAAGATATACGGTTCAGAGGCCCTAGGCGCTGAGTTCGGCGCGATTTAGCGCACAATGCGACCACAATTCGTCCATTGCCCGGACAAGTTTATCCATCTCCTTCGGCCCATGGACGGGCGATGGCGTGAACCGCAGGCGTTCCGTTCCGCGCGGCACGGTGGGATAGTTGATCGGCTGGACATAGATGCCGTATCCGTCCAGCAACATGTCACTTAGCTGCTTGGTATGTTTTGGGTCACCGACGATCACGGGCACGATATGGCTGCCGTGGTCGATCAGCGGCAGGCCCATCGCCTTGAGCCGGGTTTTCAGGATCTTCGCCTGAGTCTGGTGCCGCTCCCGCAGGGCCGGATCGCGTTTGAGGTGGGCCACACTGGCGGCAGCGCCAGCCGCGATGGCAGGCGGCAACGAGGTGGTGAAGATAAAGCCCGGCGCGTAGGACCGGATCGCATCGCACATCTTGTAGCTGGCGGCGATGTAGCCCCCCATCACGCCGAAAGCCTTGGCCAAGGTGCCGTTGATGATGTCCAGACGGTGCATCAGCCGGTCGCGTTCCGCCACCCCTGCCCCGCGCGGCCCGTACATACCGACGGCATGCACTTCGTCGATATAGGTCAGCGCGCCGAATTCGTCGGCCAGATCGCAGATCGCCTCGATCGGTCCGAAATCGCCGTCCATGGAATAGATCGATTCAAAGGCGATCAGCTTGGGCGCGTCGGGATCGTCGGCGGCCAGCAACTCGCGCAGATGCGCCGCGTCGTTGTGGCGAAAGATCCGCTTGGCCCCGCCGTTGCGGCGCACGCCTTCGATCATGCTCGCGTGGTTCAGAGCGTCGGAATAGATGATAAGGCCCGGAAACAGCTTGGGCAGGGTGCTTAGCGTCGCGTCGTTGGCGATGTAGGCAGAGGTGAACAGCAACGCCGCCTCCTTGCCATGCAGATCGGCCAGTTCCGCCTCAAGCCGCTTGTGATAGACGGTTGTGCCGGAAATGTTGCGCGTACCACCCGACCCCGCGCCGGTCGCCTCGATCGCCTTGTGCATGGCGGCCATGACGGCGGGATGCTGGCCCATGCCAAGGTAGTCGTTGCCGCACCAGACTGTGATGGGCGTTTCGGACCCATCGGGCTTGCGCCAGGTCGCGTGGGGGAAATGTCCCTGTCTGCGCTCGATATCAATGAACGTCCGGTAGCGGCCTTCCTGGTGCAGTTGGTCCAGCGCTTGGTCAAGTTTCGCGGTGTAGTCCACCCGGCAACTCCTTCGACTTGGTCCAGTCTGCGGCATCCCTGCCCCCGTTCCGGACCTGTATTCATATTCATGAATGGATATAGGCTCCATCCCGGCGATACAACCGCCCTACAACATGACCTGGTGTCGCAGCCTTGATCTCGGTCAAACCCGGCGCGCGGTCGGGTCAAGGATTACCGGACTTTTCCAGTCACGGCCACAATACCAAAGTGGGCGTAGGAAAATCACGCTGTTTCCGCCGACCCCGGTCAATTTCTGCAATTTCTTCAATCCGGCATCAGCGGCGCGGCGCGGTATTGGCCGCGCCCTGCGTCGTGGCCGCAGCCCGCTCTGGACACCGGGCACCACGCTGATACCGTCTGCGCAAATCCACAAAGACAGGAGTGTCCCATGTCCCTCGACGCCGTGCTGACCCGCATCGACGACGACCTTGACGCCGCGACCGACCGGCTGCTTGCCCTGCTGCGCATCCCGTCGATCTCGACCGATCCGGCCTACAGGGCCGATTGCCAGACCGCCGCCGACTGGCTGGTCGCCGACCTTCAGTCGCTGGGAATCGAGGCCAGCAAGCGCCCCACCCCCGGCCATCCCATGGTTGTCGGCCATATCGACGGCGCCGGCCCGCATGTGCTGTTCTATGGGCATTATGATGTGCAGCCGGTGGACCCGCTTGACCTGTGGGACCGCGACCCCTTCGATCCGCAGATCGAGGACACCGCCAAGGGCCGCGTCATCCGCGGGCGCGGGTCTTCGGACGACAAGGGGCAGCTGATGACCTTTGTCGAAGCCTGCCGCGCCTGGAAGGCGGTGAACGGCACCCTGCCCTGCAAGATCACCTTCTTTTTCGAGGGCGAAGAGGAATCCGGCTCGCCCTCTCTTGTCCCGTTCATGCAGGAAAACGCCGAAGAGCTGAAATCGGACATCGCGCTGATCTGCGACACCGGCCTGTTCCAGTCGAAAAGCCCGGCCATCGTCACCATGCTGCGCGGCCTGCTGGGTGAAGAGATCACCATCACCGGCCCCTCCAAGGACCTTCATTCCGGCATGTACGGCGGCCTGGCGATGAACCCGATCCGCGTGCTGTCGCGCATCATCGCAGGGCTGCACGACGATCAGGGCCGCGTGACCGTTCCCGGCTTTTATGATGGCGTGCCCGAACTCGCGCCCGAAATGGCCGACCAATGGCAGGCGCTTGGCTTTGACCACGCCAGCTTCCTTGGCGATGTCGGACTGTCCCAGCCCGCCGGCGAACAGGACCGCACCCCGCTTGAGATGATCTGGTCGCGCCCCACCTGCGAAGTCAACGGTATCAAGGGCGGCTATACCGGCGAAGGGTTCAAGACCGTCCTGCCCTCGAAGGCCAGCGCCAAGATCAGCTTCCGTCTTGTCGGTGAACAGGACCCGCACGCCATCCGCGAAAGCTTCCGCGCATGGGTCAATGCACAACTGCCGCCCGACTGCACCGCCGATTTCCGCGGGCATGGCAACTCGGGTGCCTCCACCATGTCCATCGACCACCCGGCGTTCGAGGCGGCGCGCACCGCCCTGTCTGACGAATGGCCCGATACGGCGGCCTATGTGGGCTGTGGTGGGTCGATCCCCATCGCCGGGCACTTCAAAAAGATCCTTGGCACCGACGCCATGCTGATCGGCTTTGGCAAGGATGACGACCAGCTGCACAGCCCGAATGAAAAATACGACATGGAAAGCTTTCACAAGGGCATCCGGTCCTGGGCACGCGTGCTGGCGGCGATCAGCTGAGCCCGCGCCGGGGCTCCGTCCCGCTTTGCGCGGCACCCGGCAACCCGATCCGGGAACACTTCCGGGTTTTTCTCGCATAGGCTGATCGAGACTAAAGCAGCCTATGCGGGATCAGAGCGGAAAAAATCCGGGAATTGCGGCAAAATCCTTTTGAATTTAACATTATAGTCCGAATTGCGACCGACCCGTTCCACGACATTGACACAATCCGCAAGCAAACGTTAACGCATGAGATACACAATCAGAAAACAGACCAAGTCGGACTTCACGGCGCGCCTCCGGCGGGTCGAGCCCGGGCTTGCAGGGCGCGGTCCCGGTGCTGCCGACACCACCATCCGCCGCCCGGTCTTCTGGTCGCTCGCCGGGTTCGGATGGTGTTACATCGTGATCAGCATCGCCAGCCGCAGGGACCAGATCCGCGACAGCCTGACACAGGGTTCGCTGTCCGTGCAGACACACGAAGCAATCCTTGGCGGTCTGGCCGCGCTTCTTGCCGTGTCGGGCGTCATGCTGGGGCTGCATCTGCTGCGCATTCTGGGCAAGGTCGGCGCGAGGAAGTCCAACAGCGGCAACCTGCTGTTCGGCGTCCTGGCCGCCGCGACGCTGGTGCACACGCCGCCCGGCGTGTTTCAGGCGGGCTTTGGCGTGCTTGACACCAAATCCCGCTCGATTTTGCTGGCGGCCCATGCCTCGGTCAAGCAAAGCGTGGGGTCGATCGACTGGGGCGGCGCGGTCATGGTCGCCTCGAACGGGCGCTGAACGCATGCGCCGACAGCGACCGGGGCAAGTGCGAACCTCCCTGCCCCGCGATCCACCGGCACTACCCGCACACGCACAGGGCCATATCGCCTCAGACCATGCCCAGAAACCGGTCGGGCAGCACGTATTGCACATCATACTCCTGGCGGTCGAACTGCCAGAACCCGGTATCGCCCCGGGTTTTCCAACTGCGCTGCATCCGCCGCCGCACCCAGTCAAGGTCAAAACCGTCCTTCAGGGTCAGCCCGTCAAAGGCGTCAAACACCACCGCATCCTTGCCCCGCGTCCCGGCGAACCAGTAGCGTCCGATGGCGGCCTGATGCACGCCGACACCGACCGCCTCTGCCACCGCGTTGCGCCGGTCCATCGCCCCGGCAAGCCCCGGCATTGTCCGCAATCACCCGGCCCGCTAGACTTCCAGCGGGGGCGCGGGCCGGACCTGCTCCGCCAGACCGTTGCAACACCGGGTCCGTGAAAGAACCGGACCCGTGCAAGAAAGGACACCTGCTTGACCCGGCACTTCCTCATCGTCGTCCTGTTCCTTGGCGTGTGGGCGGTGCCTGCCGATGCGCAGAACCGGGGCGCCATCGAACAGCAGTTCCGCAGCTGGATTGAAAACACCGTCTGGCCGCGCGCCCGGGCGCAGGGCGTGAGCCGCACCACACTTGACGGCGCCTTTGCAGGCGTCACGCTGGATTGGGACCTGCCCGATCTCGTGCCGCCCGGCACGCAGGCGCAGCCGCCGAAACGTCAGCGCCAGGCGGAATTCGGCGCCCCGGGCAAGTATTTCAACCGGGGCTCTGTCGATGGGGCCATCTCGGTCGGGCGGCAGATGGCGCAGCGCCACGCAGCCGCGCTTGTGGCGGCTGAACACGCCACCGGCGTGCCGGGCCGTATCATCCTGGCCATCTGGGGACGCGAAAGCGGCTATGGCCGCGCCGCCATCCCGCACAACGTCTTTCGCGTGCTGGGCACCAAGGGTTTCATGAGCACGCGCGCGGTGTATTTCACCGACGAACTGGTGGCCGCGCTTCAAATTGCCGAAGCCGGCCATGCCCCCGAAAGCGCCATGAAAAGCAGCTGGGCCGGGGCGCTGGGACAGCCGCAGTTCATGCCGTCGAATTTCCTGAAATACGCCGCCGACGGCGACGGCGACGGGCGCGCCGACATCTGGCGGTCCGAGGCGGACACAATCGCCTCCATCGCCACCTACCTTGCACGGCACGGCTGGGTCGCCGGGCGCGACTGGGGGTTCGAGGTGACGGTGCCGCCGTCGGTGTCCTGCACGCTCGAAGGCCCCGATCAGGGCCGCGCGATCCGCGACTGGGAAGCGGCCGGAATCCGGCGCGTTTCGGGGCGACCCTTTCCCGACGCCGAACGCGACGGACAGGGCTTTTTGCTGATGCCCGCCGGGCGCAACGGTCCGGCCTTTGTTGTCACGCCGAACTTCTACGTGCTCAAGGACTACAACATGAGCGATCTTTACGCGCTGTTCGTGGGCCATGTGGGGGACCGCATCCAGTACGGCATCGGCGATTTTTCGGCCCGATGGGGCGCGGTTGGCGGGATTGACCGCTCTGACATCGCCGTCCTGCAGCGCGCGCTGGAACGCATGGACCACGATGTCGGCGGCGCAGATGGCCTGCCCGGGTTCCGCACCCGCCGTTCGATCGGACGCTGGCAGGAGGCACATGGCGCACCCGCCACCTGTTTTCCCGAGGCGGCCATGATACCGGCGCTGCAACCCTGACGGGCGGCGCCATTCCGGATCGTTGACCACGGTCCCGGGACCGTGGTCAACGATCCGGGTACGAGGTGTCCGTCGCCCGTCAATCGCCTGCGCGAAACACATAACGCACCGCATGGCGGTAAACCTCGCCGGGGCGCAGCACCGCAGGGGGAAAATCGGGCCGGTTGGGGGCATTGGGCCAGCCTTGGGTTTCCAGCGCGATACCGGCAAAGGCGCCGTGCCTGCGCCCCCCGAGCCCGGTGATTTCAGGCTGGCGCGCGCTGTCATAGACCTGAAGCCCCGGCTGGTCGGTCACGACCGTCATCGACAGGCCACCGGTGCCGTGCAGCCAGGCCACGGGGCGCAGCACGTCAGCCTCTTTGTCCAGACAGAAATTGTGGTCCAGCCCCTCTGTCCCGATATGGCGCGCCTTGCGGAAATCGAACCGCGTCCCCGCAACCGGCGCCGGGGCACCGGCGGTCGGGATCATCCGGTCATCCACCGGCAGATAGCGCGCGGCGGCTATCTTCAGGCTTTGCCCGGCCACCGATCCGCCATCGTCCAGCGCGAAATATCCGTGATGGGCAAAACTGCACGGCGTGGCTCTGTCGCTCTCTGCGGTGATGTCCAGCGCCAGCGTGCCGTCCCCCGGCAGGGCATAGGACGCCCACACCCGCAACGCGCCGGGAAAGCCCATGTGACCGTCCGGCAACTCAAGGCTCAGCACGGCGCTGTCCCCGGTCACGGATTGCACCGCCCAGACTTGCGCCGATGCGCCGCCGGCCCCGCCGTGCAGGGTCTGGCACCCCGCCTCGTTCGCATCCGTCACGTGGCGGTGGCCGTCCAGCGTGAACGCCGCCCCGGCGATCCGGTTGGCAAAGCGCCCGACGATGGCACCGTAATAGCCCATCCCGTCCAGTTAGGGTGCAAGGGTGTCCGCCCCGATCACCAGCGGATGATCGACCCCGTCCAGCCGCAGATCCTGCACCCGCGCCCCATGGGTCAGCAGGTGCATCCGCAGCCCGCCACCGCGCAGGGTGATGCGCCCGACCCCGGTTCCGTCGGGCAGTGTGGCAAAGGGCGTGATCTTTCCGGCGACGCTCATACCGCCCCCTGACGGCGGGTCGACAGATGCACCAGCGCCTTTTGCAGCAGGATGAAGGACAGCAGCAGCACACCGATGACGATCTTGGTCCACCAGCTGGACAGCGTGCCGTCAAAGATGATGTAAGTCTGGATCAGCCCCATGGTCAGCACCCCGACCAGCGTGCCGAACATGTAGCCCGCCCCCCCCGACAGCAGCGTGCCGCCGATCACCACCGCCGCGATGGCCGTCAGTTCGGTGCCCACCGCCGCCAGCGGATACCCCGACCCGGTGTAGATCGAGAACACGATCCCGGCGAGCCCGGACATGAAGCCGGAAAAGGCATAGATCAGCACCGTGGTGCGCCGCACCTTGACCCCCATCAATCGCGCGGTGGCAATGCCGCCGCCAAGGGCAAAGACCGACGCGCCGAACCGCGTGCGGTGCGCCACGATCATGCCGGCAAGCACGGTCAGCAGCATCAGCACGCCGATGAAGGTCAGCCGCCCCTTGCCGGGCATGAGGTAATAGGCACCTTGCAGGAAATCATAGACCGCGTGGTCGATGGGCACCGAATCGATGGTCAGCATGTAGGCCACGCCCCGCGCCAGGAACATGCCCGCCAGCGTCACGATAAAGGGCGGCATGGCCAGGATGTCGATCAGCCCGCCCATCGCCGCACCGAACAGCGTGGTGATCATCAGCAGCAGGGCAAAGACCACCACCGGATGCAGACCGCTGTCACGCAGCATCACGGCGATGAACACGCCGGAAAACGCGATGACCGATCCGACCGAAAGGTCGATGCCGCCCGACAGGATCACCAGCGTCATGCCGACGGCGACGATCCCAAGATAGGCGTTGTCGGTCAGCAGGTTGCCCGCCACCCGGGTGGAAAAGATGGTGGGATATTGCGCCGAACAGATCGCATAGGCGACAAGGAAGATCGCGATGGTGGCCAGCAGGGGAAAGGTGCGCGGGTTCATGGCCGCCCCCCCGATGTTGCGCCGACGCGTGGCCCTTTGCAGACAGTCCCGACGGGGTTTGCCAAAGCTGCGGTCAAGGTCATCGTGTCCCCTCCTGTCCGCGCACCGTGCGGCGGCGTTCGGCCTGCAACCGGATCAGCGCCCATTCGCTGGCCAGATGCGGCGACTGGATCATCAGGATCGCCAGCACCAGCACCGCCTTGATCACAAGGTTGTATTCCGACGGAAACCCGGCCAGCAGGATGCCGGTGTTGATGGTCTGGATGATCATCGCCCCCAGCACCGCGGCGGCGATGGAAAACCGCCCCCCCAGCAGCGAATTGCCCCCGATCACCACGGCCAGGATCGCGTCAAGCTCCAGCCAGAGGCCGGCATTGTTGGCATCCGCCCCGCGGATGTCCGCCGTGGCAATGATCCCGGCCAGTGCGGCGCACAGCCCCGAGGCCATGTAGACCACGATGATCAGCCCGCGCGCATTGACCCCGGCCAGCGCCGAGGCACGCCGGTTGACGCCCACCGCCTCGATCAACAGGCCAAGCGCCGTGCGCCGCATCAGCAGCGCCACCAGAACCGCCGTCGACACCCACAGCAGCGTCGGCACGGGAATACCCATCAGACTGCCCGACCCCAGAAAGCCGAAACCGGTATCGGTGAAGGTCAGGATGCGCCCCTCGGTAATCAGCTGCGCGATGCCGCGCCCCGCTGTCATCAGGATCAGCGTCGCGACAATGGGCTGGATACCCAGCACCGACACCAGACAGCCGTTCCAGAATCCTGCCGCCAGCCCCGCGCCCATCGCCAGCACCAGCGCCACCGGCACGCCCCAGCCGCTGACCAGCGCCGAGGCCGCGACCGCGCCGGTGATCGCCATGACCGTGCCCACCGACAGGTCGATGCCCCCCGTGGCGACGACCAGCGTCATGCCCACCGCCAGCAGCGCCACGGGTGCGCCGCGTTTCAGGATGTCGATCACCGGCCCGACCAGCCGTCCGTCGGTCAGTTCGATCCGCAGGAAACCGGGAAAGAACCAGCTGACCAGCGCCGCGAGCACCACAAGCGTCAGCAGTTGCGGCGCCACACGTTTCAGGGACCGCATCATCGGACCTCCTTTGCCGTTTTCGGCGCGTCAGCTGCGGCGATGGCCACAGGGTTTTTGCCTGAGCTTTCGTCTGGGCTGTCATCTGCGGCGATGGCCGCAAGGATGGTGTCGGCCGTCAAGTCCGCGCCGGTCAGTTCGCGCACATGGCGGCGGTCGCGCACCACGATGATCCGGTCCGCAGCCACCACCAGTTCGTCCAGCTCGGACGAGATGATCAGAACCGACATGCCGTCTTCGGTCAGACGGCCGATCAGTTTCAGGATCTCGGCATGGGCGCCCACATCGATGCCGCGCGTCGGTTCGTCCAGAATAAGAAACCGCGGATTCATCGCCAGCCAGCGGGCCAGAACGACCTTCTGCTGATTGCCGCCCGACAGCTCTCCGATGGGCTTTTCCGCGTCGGAGGTGCGGATGTCGAGGCTTTCGATATACTGTGCCGCAAGCCGGTCCTGTTCGGCCCGGGGCAACCGGCGGGCCCAGCCGCGCCGGGCCTGCAGGGCCAGGATGATATTCTCGCGGATCGACAGGTCCGCGACGATGCCCTCGGTCTTGCGGTCTTCGGGGGCAAAGCCAAAGCCCGCCGCGATCGCCGCCTGTGGCGTGTCGATGGTCAGCGGCCCATCGGTGTCGCGCGCGCTGCCCGTCCGGGCGCGGCGCAGGCCGAACAGCAGTTCGGCGCTTTCGGTGCGGCCCGACCCCAACAGCCCGGCAAAGCCGATCACCTCGCCCCGGCGCACCTTCAGATCGAAAGGTTCGATCACCCCGGCCCGGCCCATGCCGTCAAAGCGCAGCATTTCCGGTTTCTGCACGCCCGCACCCTCTGCATGCCCCTGCGTCTCGACCGCCTCAAGTTCGCGGCCCAGCATGTGGTGGATCAGTGCCAGCCGGTCCAGACCGTCGGTGCGTTCCGTCACCACATGCTGCCCGTTGCGCAGCACGGTCAGCCGGTCACACAGCGCGAACACCTGATCCAGAAAGTGCGACACGAACACGATACCCAGACCCCGGTCGCGCAGGCGGCGCACCACGTCGAACAGCATCGCCACCTCGGCGGCATCAAGGCTCGCCGTCGGTTCGTCAAGGATCAGCACCTTGCCCGATACCTCGACGGCGCGGGCGATGGCGATGATCTGCTGGATCGCCACAGAATAGCTGCCCAGATCGCGCCCCACGTCGATATTCAGGCCATAGCCCTGCAACATCTCTTCTGCGGCCCGCTTTTGCGCCCGTCCGTCCACAAGGCCGAAGCGGCGCGGTTCGCGCCCGAAGGTCAGGTTCTGCGCCACCGTGAGGTTCGCCAGCAGGTTCACTTCCTGATAGACGGTGCCGATGCCCAGATCCTGCGCTTCGGAGGTCGACCCCGGAGAGATCGCGCGCCCGTCCAGCCGTATCTCGCCCGCATCACGCCGGTAGGCACCGGTCAGGCATTTGATCAGCGTGGACTTGCCCGCGCCGTTTTCGCCCAGAAGGGCATGCACCTCGCCCGCCACCAGATCGAAATTGACACCATCAAGCGCCTTGGTGCCGGGAAAGGATTTTGTCAGGGATCGGATGGTCAGAAGCATGTCGGGATCTGCCTGTGCCGGTTCGGGTCCGTCCTGCCTGCGGACAACAGGACGGTTCCGGGGCGCAGCAACCTGCACCCCGGGAGCTATGACCGCGGTCATAGATCAGTAGCCAAGATCCTTGCGGGCCTCGTATTCCCCGGCCGGATCGTCGTCCTGGGTATAAAGCGCCGAGTCGGTCTGAATGAACTTCGGCGGCAGGGTGCCGTCCTTCCAGTAGGCTTCAAGCGCGTCAAAGGCCGGGTCGGCCATGTTCGGCGTCAGTTCGACCGTGGCGTTCGCCTCGCCGTCGGCCATCGCCTTGAAGATGTCCGGCACCGCGTCGATCGACACGACCAGAATGTCCTCGCCCGGTTTCAGGCCCGCTTCCTTGATCGCCTGGATCGCGCCCACGGCCATGTCGTCGTTATGGGCATAAAGCGCGCAGATATCCGCCCCGCCGTTTTCCGCCTGAAGGAAGCTTTCCATGACTTCCTTGCCGACAGAACGGGTGAAATCAGCGGTCTGGCTGCGCACGATCTCGATATTGTCATGGCCTGCGATGCCGGTCTCGAATCCCGTCTTGCGGTCGATGGCGGGGGACGATCCGGTGGTGCCTTGCAGTTCGACCACGCGGCATTCGGCGTCACCCACGGTTTCGGCCAGCCACTGACCCGCCACTTCGCCCTCGTGCACAAGGTCAGAACCCACGGCCGTCAGGTACAGATCGTCAGAACTGTCGACCCGCCGGTCCAGCAAGACAACCGGAATCTCGGCCTCTTTCGCCTCTTCCAGCACGGAATCCCAGCCCGTCGCCACCACCGGCGCGATCAGGATGGCATCCACGCCCTGCGCGATGAAATTGCGCATCGCGGCGATCTGGTTTTCCTGCTTCTGTTGCGCATCCGAGAACTTGAGGTCGATGCCGCGCTCTTCGGCCTGTTGGCGGGTCAGCGTGGTCTCGGCCGCGCGCCAGCCGGATTCGGACCCGATCTGCGAAAAGCCGACGGTCTGCGCCTGTGCGGCGACGGTCAGGCCCAGCGTCGCCGCTGTGGTCATCATAAGGGTTTTGAAAGTCATGGTATAATCCTCCCAGATTTCGGCAGCTGCGCTGCCCTTCGACAATTCCATCCGGCCCGGTGTGCGGACCGTCCTCCTTCGGTCTGTGTCTGTGTCTGTTTCACACCCCTCCCATGTCGTTCAGATCCTGTGGCAGCAGCGCGTCGGGCATGGTCTGGCAGCAGACCGGCCGCAGAAAGCGGCGGCTGCCCAGAGTGCCGACGCTGGTCGCGCCAAAATTCGCGGATGCGGCAAACCGGCCGCCGTCTAGCGTGGCAGCAGCCATCCCGACCCCGGTGGGAAAGCCGTTGACCAGCATCCGCCCGGACTTGCCTTCGGACAGGACGGAAAGCAGAACACCATCGGACCGGACGGCGTCGCCGGTCACCCAGTGTCCTGCAATCAGATGGTTTCCGGCAAGTTCGGTCATGGCAGGTCCCTGTTATCAGTCGTGAAAGGCGGCGACAGTTTCGCGGCTGCCCAGAAGAAAGGCATCGGCCACATGTTGCAGCGGGGCAAGATCAGCGTCCGATTTCCCCTGCGCGATCAGATCGGCGAAATGGGCATAGAGACCGGGATATTCGCCTTTATCCTCAATGTCCTGTCTGGCGTCATTGATGTGAAGTGTCGCGCCACCGTCAGACAGTCGCAGCGTCCCTGACCCGGTCTGCACCAGGATGTCCCAGGTCTGCGGCCCCTCGTGACGCCAGTCGAATTCGGCGTCAACGTGCAGGCCATCGTGGCCGGTAAAGGTGAGGTCCGCAGCAATCGGCGTGTCGCGGTTTTCGGGGAATTTCAATGTCGCCCCGGTCAGATGTACCGGTTCCGGCAGGATTTCCGTCATGATCGACAGCGCGTTGATGCCGGGATCAAAGACGCCAAAGCCACCCGGTTGCCAGATCCAGTCCTGCCCGGGATGCCAGCGGCGTACATCCTCTTTCCATATGATTTCAACGTTTTCCGGTGCGTTCTTCATCAGCCAGGCACGCGCGGCGGGAACTGCGGCGGCATGGCGCGAATGCCAGGTGGCAAACAGCGTCACAC
>JAGXGV010000109.1 GCA_024636635.1 Puniceibacterium sp. | reverse complement strand
CGCCCGGCGTCTGCAACGGTTCCTCAGCCAGCCATTTGTAGTGACCGAAGCCTTTACCGGCACCCCCGGCCAGTCTGTCAGCCGCGCCGATACGCTCGAAGGGTGTCGCGCCATTCTGGACGGTGCGGCGGATCAGTGGGCCGAAGCCTCGCTTTACATGATCGGCACCATTGCCGATGCACGCGCGAAAGAGCAGCGCGAGGCTGCCGCATGACAATGACTTTGCGTATCGTGACGCCGCTCTCCATCGTCGTGAATGCGACCGCCACGAGCCTGCGTGCCACCGATGCCAGTGGCAGCTTCGGCATCCTGCCGGGACACGCCGATTTCCTGACCCGACTGGCCCTTTCAGTCGTGACCTGGACCACCCCGGACGGCGCGGCGTATTTCTGCGCCGTGCGGGGTGGCGCTTTGACGGTCCAGCGCGGTCAGATCGACATTGCCACGCGCGAGGCGGTGAAGGGCGACGATCTGAAAGCGCTCGACCGCGAGGTGCTGGCCCGGTTCCGCGCTGATCTGGACGAGGAACGGGTCGAGCATGTGGAAACCACCCGGCTGCAACTGAACGTCATGCGCCAGATGCTGGCGCGGTTGCAGCCGAAACCACGGGGGGCGGGCCTGTGACCGAACATCGGGACACCGGACCCAAAGAGGGCGATCCGCTGCTGGACGAAGTGCGCAAGCATCAGGCCCGGCGTGCGGCATGGTTGCAGGATGGCGAGGCATCGGTCGCGCGGCGGCTGGCGCAGATCGGAGTGTTGGGCTGGATCATCGTCGCCCCGATGCTGGGCGGCATTTTCATCGGCCGCTGGCTGGACGGGCAATTCGATACCGGCCTGTTCTGGACGGCCCCCTTGTTGATGGTGGGACTTGGCCTCGGCGGCTGGTTCGCGTGGCGTTGGATCGGCGGCGCATGAACGGATTTGCCACATTGGCGCTCTGGCTGGCTGGCGGCGGGATCATTGGCCTGATCTATTTTCGCATGGTGCGCCACAGCGCCGATCTGATGCTGTCGGGGCGGCGGGGCGGACCATTGTTTGGCCTGGCCCTTGTGCTTTTGCGCATGGCGGGGCTGGGCGGCGTGCTGATCGTTGCTGCGATTCAGGGGGCGGGGCCGCTGCTGGCCGCTGCCCTTGGTCTGTTGATCGGCCGCTTTGCCATAATGCGGTGGGTCGCCTGATGGACAGTCCGCTGCAATCGCTGCCGCTGTTCATGGCAGGCCCGGTGCCGATCATGGCGTCCGTGGTGGTGACATGGGCGATCATGGCGGTGCTGGTCTGTGGCGCGATCCTGCTGACCCGCCGCCTGACGCTGGTGCCGTCAAGGACACAGGCGGCGGCGGAGTTGCTTGTCACCACCGTCGATGGTCAGATCCGCGATGTGACCGGGGCCGCCCCCGGCCCCTATCGCGCGTTTATCGGCACCCTGTTCCTGTTCATCCTGACGGCCAACTGGTCCTCGCTGATCCCCGGCGTGACACCGCCGACCGCAACAATGGAAACGCCCGCAGCACTTGCCGCCCTCGTGTTCCTGTCGATCATCTTTTTCGGGGTCCGGGGCGGCGGCGTAGGCGGCTTTCTGCGCGGCTTTGCGATGCCCAACCCGGTGATGATCCCGCTCAACATGCTGGAAAGCATCACCCGCAGCTTTTCGATGTTCGTGCGCCTGTTTGGCAATGTGATGAGCGGGGTCTTCGTGATCGCCATCGTCGGATCATTGGCGGCCCTTCTGGTGCCGATCCCGCTCATGGTGCTCGATCTGCTCACCGGCGCTGTGCAGGCCTATATCTTTGCCATCCTGTCGATGGTGTTCATCACCAGCGCCGTCGAAAAGGGCGCCCCCCAACCCAAGGAGTCCTAATGGATTACGCAAGTCTCGTCAGTATGGTCAGCATCTTTTGCGCCGCCTTTGCGGTATCGTTCGGCGCGCTTGGCCCGGCCCTGGCCGAGGGCCGCGCGGTTGCCGCCGCGATGGAGGCGATTGCCCGACAGCCCGAGGCGGCAAACACCATCTCGCGCACCCTGTTCGTGGGCCTGGCAATGATCGAGACGACGGCGATCTATTGCCTTGTCATCGCGCTGCTGTTGCTGTTCGCCAACCCGATGATGCCATGAGTTTCGATCCATGGACCCTTGGCTTTCAAGGTGTCAACGTGCTTGTTCTGGTCTGGCTGCTGCACCGGTTCTTCTGGAAACCCGTCGCTGCGATGATCGACGCGCGGCAAAGCGCTGCCGCGACGCTGCTGGACAAGGCGAAGGCAAGGCGCTCCGAGGCCGAAGCGGCTCTGACCGAGGTCGAGGCAACGCGCGCGGGGCTTGCTGCCGAACGCGATGCCAGTCTTGCGGCCGCTCGCAAGGATGCCGCGGCAGTGCGTGACACATTGCTGGCCGCGGCGCGTGCCGAGGCCGACGCCCTGAACGACAGTGCCAAATCTGCCCGCGTCCGCGCGGCCGAAACGCTGAAAGCCGCGGCGCGGGAGGATGCAAAGGGACTGGCGCTGACCATCGCGGGCCGGCTCGTGGCGCGGCTGGATGTCGACGCCTTGGACGCGGCCTTTCTGGGCTGGCTGGTGCAGGGGATCGCGGACCTGTCCCACAGTGACCGGTCCGTGTTGCTCGGGGTGGACCTCGACGTGGTCAGCGCGACCGCACAAGACAGCACTGCACAGGACCGGATCACCCGGGCCATCACGGCGGTGCTTGGGACCCCTGCCAAACTGACGTTTCGCACCGACCCTGCGCTGATCGCGGGGCACGAGTTGCACAGCCCGCATTTCATACTGCGCAATTCATGGGCCGCCGATCTGGCCCGCATTGCGGGCACCCTGGCAGACGAAGGCGTCATGTCCGATGCCGCATGATGCCGCCTGGCTGAAAGATGCCACCGTCCGCGTGCAATCTACTGCGCTGGGCCCGACGACCGAACACCGGGGCCGTGTCGAAGAGATTGCCGATGGCGT
Source organism: Puniceibacterium sp. (assembly GCA_024636635.1). Lineage (GTDB taxonomy): Bacteria > Pseudomonadota > Alphaproteobacteria > Rhodobacterales > Rhodobacteraceae > Puniceibacterium. Next base: position 5,928 of record JAGXGV010000109.1, on the reverse strand, counting down.
GGCGATGATCTCTGGCCTGCCGCATGTGCGGCTGGACGAATTGCTGCGCTTTGATGCGGGCCAGTTCGGCTATGCGCAGGTGCTGGAGCCTGATCGCATCGGTTGTGTCCTGCTCGATGCGGCCCACGCCCTGCAAGCCGGCGATGCAGTGCGCGGCACCGGTGATGTGGTGCGCGTGCCAGTGGGGCCGGGCCTCTTGGGTCGCATCGTCGATCCGCTGGGCCGCCCGCTGGATGGAAAGGGGCCGGTTGTGGCCCAGGCAACCCTGCCCATCGAACGCGAGGCCCCCGGCATCATCGACCGCGATCTGGTAACCGAACCGGTGCAGACCGGAGTGCTGGTGGTCGATACCCTGTTTGCCCTCGGGCGCGGGCAACGCGAACTGATCGTGGGCGATCCGGCGACAGGCAAGACCACGCTGGCCATTGATACGATCATCGCGCAGAAAGACAGCGACATGATCTGCATCTATGTCGCAGTGGGGCAGAAAACCTCGGCCGTGCGCCGGGCGGTCGATGCGCTGGAAACCCACGGCGCGTTTGACCGGTGCATCGTTTTGGTCGCCGGCCCCGCCACGCCGCCCGGCCTGCAATGGATCGCCCCGTTCGCGGGCATGACCATGGCCGAGCACTTTCGTGACAACGGCCAGCATGCGCTGATCGTCATCGACGATCTGAGCAAGCACGCCGCCACCCACCGCGAGATCGCGCTTCTGACCCGCCAGTCGCCAGGCCGCGAAGCCTATCCAGGCGATGTATTCTATGTGCATGCTCGTCTGTTGGAACGGGCTGCGAAACTGTCGGTTGTGGGCGGGGGCGGTTCGCTGACTGCGCTGCCAATTGCCCAGACCGAGGCGGGAAACCTGTCTGCCTATATCCCGACCAACCTGATCTCGATCACTGACGGGCAGATCGTGCTGGCCGCAACTCTATTTCAGGAGGGGCAGAAACCAGCCGTCGATGTCGGTGTTTCGGTCAGCCGGGTGGGCGGCAAGACGCAGGCGCATGCTCTGCGCGATGCGGCGAAATCGCTGCGGCTGGATTATGCGCAGTTTCTGGAGATGGAAGTCTTCACCCGCTTTGGTGGCACGATCGAGCCGCGTGTGCAGGCGCAACTGACGCGCGGGGCGCGGCTGCGCACGGTGCTGCGCCAGAACCAGCATGCGCCAATGCGGCTGGTCGATGAGGTGGCGCTGGTCATGGCGGTGCAGGAGGGGCTGCTGGACGGGCTCACGCCCGAACAGGTCGGCACGTTCCGCGACCACCTTGGCGGGGCGCTGGACACAGGGGCCGCCGACGCGCGGTACAAGGTCGAGACGACCGGCACGCTGGGTGAGGCGGACAAGGCGGCGCTGTTGTCCGTGCTTCGCAATCTTGTCACATCGCTTGAGGCGCCTGATGTCTGACGCCAACCTTTCGGCCCGGATCGACGGTATCCGGCAGTTGGGCAGCGTGGTGCGCGCCATGACCGGCATCGCCGGTGCCCGTGCCCGCACCGCACGCGCCCAAATCGCAGCAGTCGACAAATATGCCGAAACCCTGGGCGCGGCCTTGAGGCAGGCAGTGGCGGGGACCACTTCGGATCGAACCATGGTCACCGCCCGCCCCGCGTTGGTGGTATTCTGCGCCGAACAGGGTTTTGTTGGCGGGTTTTCGGACCGGGTGCTGGATGCCGTCAGCAAGGATATGGCAGTCAGCGATCTGTTCTTGATCGGCAGTCGTGGATTGGCAATTGCCGCCGGTCACGGCTTGATCCCGGTCTGGTCTGCCGCGATGCCATCGCGGTCAGCCAGCCTGCCGAAATTCGCGGATCAGGTGCTGGGTGCGGTGTTCGCGCAGGGCGATCTGCGCAAGGTGAGCGTGGTTCATACCGTCTGGACGCACGGACAGGGACGGGTGGAACGGGACGCCCTGTTTCCCCTGGCGCGCGCAGATGAAACACCCGCCGTTGCGGCACCCCTGACCAACCTGTCCGCGACCGATCTTGCGGCAAGCCTCGGGCTGGACCGACTGCATGCTATGATGACCCGCGCCGCGCTGCATGCCTTCGTTGCCGAAAATGAGGCGCGGATGGCCGCGATGTCGGCAGCGTCGCGCCAGATCGAAAAGGAACTGGGCCTGCTTCAATCGCTCGCGCGCCGGGTGCGGCAAGAGGCGATCACTGCGGAAATCATCGAAATCGCATCCGGGGCTTTGACGGGACGGTAAGAAACACGTCGGCGATCATTCCTTTTTAATCATTACCCTAACCTGCGTCAGCACCTTCCCCGGCCGATTCCGGCTAGCCTACTTTTGGCGTATCACGTCCTGGAGCAGCTTCATGCCATCCACCGAAAAATCTGGCGGTAAATCAGGGTTCCGTTTCCCATCCGCCTTTACAATTCTCTTTGCGCTTATTGTCCTTGTCGCGGCGCTGACCTGGATCATCCCTGCAGGACAGTATGACCGCGTGGCCTCGGACGCCGTTGGCAAGGACGTGCCTGTGGCCGGCAGCTATGCGACCACAGACGCTGACCCACAGGGGTTTTTTGACGTCATCCTCGCGCCGATTGCGGGATTCTATGACCCGTTGGAATATACCGCCAATGCCATTGATGTGTCGCTTTTCGTGCTGATCATCGGCGGTTTCATAGGGGTGGTGACAGCGACCGGCGCGATTGATGCGGGCATTGCCCGGGCGATGGTCCGCCTCAAGGGGCGCGAGAATTGGATGATCCCTTTCCTGATGGCCTTGTTCGCCCTTGGCGGCACGACCTATGGCATGGCCGAGGAAACGCTTGCGTTTTATGTCTTGCTGATCCCGGTGATGATCGCGGCCAGATATGACGCCCTGACGGCGGTGGCGGTGATCCTGCTTGGGGCGGGCGTGGGGGTTCTGGGCTCGACGATCAACGCCTTTTCGACCGTGATCGCGTCGGATGCCGCCGGGGTCAGCTTTGCCGATGGTCTGATCCTGCGCCTGGTCATCCTTCTGGTATGCTGGGTGGTCACGGTGGCCTTTGTGATGCGCTACGCCGCAAGGGTTCGGGCCGACCCGACAACATCGCTGGTCTATGACAAGAAAACCGCCAACGAGGCGCATTTCCTTGCCGCGAACCCGGCCGAAGCTGCAGCCTTCACCAGCCTGCACAAGATCGTCCTGTTCCCGTTCGCGCTGACTTTTGGCGTGATGATCTGGGGCGTCTCCATTGGCGGGTGGTGGATGGCCGAGATGAGCGGTCTGTTCCTTGCTGCCGCCATCGTCATCGGCATCATCGCCCGGCTGGGCGAGGGCAAGCTGGTCGAAAGTTTCGTGAATGGCGCGCGCGACCTTCTGGGCGTGGCGCTGATCATCGGGTTGGCGCGCGGAATCGTTGTCGTGATGGACGCAGGTCATATCACTGACACCATCCTCCATGCAGCGGAAACCAGCGTGGCGGGCCTGCCGCAGACCGCCTTCATTCTGGTGATCTACTGGATCGAGGTTGGGCTGTCGTTCTTCGTGCCCTCCACATCGGGCCTCGCGGTACTGTCCATGCCGATCCTGGCCCCAGTCGCTGATTTCGCGGGTGTGAAGCGCGAACTGGTGGTCACCGCCTTCGCCACCGCCAGCGGCATGGTCAACCTGATCACCCCCACATCCGCCGTCGTGATGGGCGGGCTGGCCATCGGCCGAGTGCCCTATGAGCGCTGGCTGCGGTTCGTCTGGCCGCTTCTGCTGGTCCTGACGGTCATCGTCATGGCCGCCCTAGCGCTGGCCGTCACCTTTGGAGCATCCGCATGAAACTGACCTATGGCGTTCATTCCGAAGCAGGGCAATTGCGCCGCGTGATGCTGCACCGGCCCGGGTCGGAAATGGCGCGGCTGACGCCCGCCAATGCAGAAAGCCTGCTGTTCGATGATGTGCTCTGGGTAAAGCAGGCCCGGATCGACCACATGGCCTTTGTCGACGTCATGCGCGAACGCGGTGTCGACGTCGTGCTGCTGCGCGAAATGCTGGAAGAGGTGCTGGCCGACGCAGCGGCCCGCCGCTGGCTTCTGGATGCCCGGATCAGCAACAATATCGTCGGCGTGGGCCTGGCTGACGATCTGCATGCCTGCCTGATGGAAATGCCCGCCAACGCGTTGACGCATATCCTGATCGGCGGGATGAGCCGGGCAGAGTTGCCCATCCCGATGACGGGCGTGGTGGCGCCCATGCTGCGGGATGAGGATTTCCTGCTGCAGCCGATGCCAAACCAGATCTTCACCCGCGACAGTTCCTGTTGGATCTATGGTGGCGTTACCCTGAACCCGATGTTCTGGCCCGCGCGGCGGCTGGAAACGCTGAACCTCGCGGCGATCTACCGCTTTCACCCAGATTTCAAGGATGCCGGCTTTCCGATCTGGTACGGCGATCCGATGCTGGATCACGGCCTTGCCACGCTGGAAGGGGGCGATGTGATGCCCATAGGTAATGCCACCGTCCTGATCGGAATGGGCGAACGCACCACACCGCAGGCGGTGGGACAACTGGCGCGCGCCTTGTTCGCCGGCGGTGGGGCGGAACGTGTCATCGCCTGCCAATTCCCCCGGGCTCGGTCGTCGATGCATCTGGATACCGTTTTCACCTTCTGCGACCGCGATCTGGTCACCGTCTTTGCCGAGGTGACGGACGCGATCCTAACCTATTCGCTGCGCCCGGCCGACAACGGCATCGTGCAGGTCACACCGGAAACCGCACCCTTCCTCGATGTCGTGGCGGACGCGCTGGGCATCAGGAAATTGCGCACGGTGCCAACCGGCGGCGATGCCTACGAATCCCAGCGCGAACAATGGGATGACGCCAACAACCTTTTGTGTATCAGCCCCGGTGTGGTCGTCGGATACGAGCGCAACACCCATTCCAACACCCTGCTGCGCAAGGCGGGTGTCGAGGTCATTACCATTTCCGGTTCCGAACTGGGGCGTGGGCGGGGTGGGTCGCATTGCATGACATGCCCGCTGATCCGCGACGCCCTGTGATGCGCCCCTGCGACGTACCCAATTTCCTTGAAAGGACCAAGTGATGCCGCAAAATCTGCATGGCCGCAGCTTTCTGAAACTGCTGGATTTTTCGGGGGACGAACTGCGCTTTCTCCTTCGCCTTGGCGTCAGCCTGAAAGAGGCAAAGGCCACCGGCACCGAAAAGCAATTGCTGAAGGGCAAGAATATCGCGCTCATCTTTGAAAAGGACAGCACCCGGACGCGCAGCGCGTTCGAGGTGGCAGCCTTCGATCAGGGCGCGCATGTCACCTATCTGGGGCCATCGGGCAGCCATATCGGCACCAAGGAGACGATGAAGGACACGGCGCGTGTTCTGGGCCGCTTCTATGACGCCATCGAATATCGCGGTTTCGGTCAGGCCGACGCCGAGGTGCTGGCGCAGTTCGCGGGTGTGCCAGTCTATAACGGGCTGACCGATGAGTTCCACCCGACACAGATCCTGGCCGACCTTATGACGATGCGGGAATTCACCCACAAGCATCTGTCGGATATCTCGTTCTGTTTCATGGGCGATACCGGGGGCAACATGGGGTCTTCGCTGATGGTGGGGGCTGCGCTGATCGGGATGGATATTCGTCTCTGTGGCCCGCAGGCGCTGTGGCCCGATGCCGCCTTGGTGGATCAATGCCGCAAACTGGCCGAAAAAACCGGTGCGCGGATCACCCAGACCGAAAAGCTGGCCGAAGGGGTGGAGGGGTGCGATTACATCTACACCGATGTCTGGGTGTCGATGGGCGAACCGGAAGAAGTCTGGTCCGAGCGTATCGCGCTGTTGTCGCCTTATACCGTCACGCAGGATGTCATGGACCTGACGGGCATCCCCCACACGAAGTTCCTGCATTGCCTGCCCGCGTTTCACAACCGCGACACCAAGACGGGCGAGGCGACATTCCAGACCTATGGCATCGACTGCATGGAGGTGACT
>JAGXGV010000108.1 GCA_024636635.1 Puniceibacterium sp. | reverse complement strand
GCGTAGGCCACCGTCGACACGAACCCCAGCATGGCAAAGATCAGCGCCGCCTCGAAATAGATCTGCGTTCCCTGCGCGATGCCCAGAAGCACGATCAGCCCGATGGCATCCACAACCATGGTGTCCAGCGCCAGAATACGGTCTGCCACATCCGGTCCGATCACCAGGCGGATCATCGCCATGATCTGCGCAAGCGCCAGGGCGCCAAAGGCAAAGACAAGGGCAAGGTCATAAAGCCTGTCTGGGGCGATCATTCGAAAATCTCCTTCAGTCGACGTTCATAGCGGGACTTGATCGCATCCCGCACCGCTTCGGGGCTTTCTTCGTCCAGCGCATGGACCAGAAGGCAGTGACCTTCGTCGGACATGTCCGCCGAGATTGTGCCCGGGGTCAATGTGATAGTGCCGGCCAGGATTGTGATGGCTTCGGGCGTGCGCAGGTCCAGCGGAATCGTGACCCACATGCTGCGCATGCTCCGGTTGCTTCGCATCAGGACGACCCAGGCGACGACCATGTTTGCCACAAGGATGTCCCAGAGCACGACCATCACGTAAGCCGTCACCTTGATGGGATTGACCGCCCGCGGCGCATCCGGCCAATAGGCTGCCGTGCCCAGCGGGATCAGAAGCGCGAGGATGGTGCCGAAAACCACCGTACCCAGGGTAAAGCTGTTGGCGAGCACGCACCAGACAACGACGAGCAGCACGCTCAGATACGGATGGGGCAAAAAGGAACGCGCGACTCTGGCCATGGTCAGTTTTCTTCCTCTGTTACCGGTTCGCCCAGTCGATCACCGATGGGGCCGGAGTCCTCTTTGGCATCATCGGCGTGGTATGCGTCGGTGGACAGGTCCTTGCCGGGTACGTCCATCACGGCGCGGATATACTGTCCGGGTGAAAAAAGCTGCTGCGTGGTGGCGTCCATATAGCGGGTCACGGGCCCCGCAAGCACCGTATGCAGCACAAGCAGCGTTATAAGCCCGCCGACGGACACGAGTTCAAGCACGGGAATCCGCGCCTTGGGGCCTTGCGGCTCGGCCACACCCAGCTGGTCCCCGGACAGGGTGTCGTCCGAAAACGTATCGCGCTGTTGGTGCGATTTCCAGAACATCACGCTGCCGGCCCGCGAAAAGCCGACGACAGCGATCAGGCTTGACCCCAGGATTGCCGCCCAGGTCACCCAGACCAGCGGCGTGCCGAACGCGGCATCGAGGATCAGCAGCTTGCCCACAAATCCCGACAGCGGCGGCAGGCCAGTCATGGCAATGGCTGCGACAAAGAAAAGCGCCGCGATCATCGGCCCGCCCGCGATAGGCTGCGCGGCGCGCAGGGCCAGTCCCGCCTGGCCCCGTCCCGTGCGCACCAGATCGACGATCAGGAACAGCGCCGCCGTGGCCAGCGTCGAATGGATCACGTAATAAAGCGCGGCTGAAATGCCCGCGGGCGTGAACAGCGCCACCGCCGTGGTCAGCATCCCCATCGACCCGATGACCGAAAAGGCGACCAGCCTGTCCAGCCGTTTTGCGCCCAGCACACCGATCATGCCGATGACAAGCCCGGCCAGCGCCAGCGGCAGCAGCCACATGCCATAAAGCCCGCCCGTGGTTTCCAGATCCGGCGGAAACACCATCGTGTAGATGCGGATGATCGCATAGGCCCCGACTTTGGTCATGATCCCGAACAGCGCCGCCACCGGGGCGGGCGCCTCGGCATAACTTGACGGCAGCCAGAAATGCAGCGGCGCGATCGCCGCCTTGATCGCGAACACCAGCAGCAGCAGAACCGCCGCCACCCGGATGCCGGTGCTGTTTTCCGGGGCTATCATTTCCACACGGTTGGCAAGATCCGCCATGTTCAGCGTCCCCGTCTCGGCATAGATGGCGCCCAGCGCGAACAGGAACAGGGTCGAACCGAGCAGGTTGTAAAGCACGTACTGCGTCCCCGCCCGCAGCCTGTCGTTGCCGCCCGCATGGATCATCAGTCCGTAAGAGGCGATCAGCAGAACCTCGAAGAACACGAACAGGTTGAAAAGGTCGCCGGTCAGGAACGCCCCCATGATCCCCATCAGCTGGAACTGATACAGCGCGTGAAAATGTTGTCCGCGCCGATCCCAGCCAGATCCGATGGCGTAAAGCAGCACCAGCAGGGCAAGCACCGCCGTCAGCAGCACCATCATCGTCGAAAGCCGGTCGGCCACCAGAACGATGCCGAAAGGCGCCGCCCAGTTGCCAAGCTGGTACATGCTGACCGTGCCGTCGGACGCCTGCCAGGCAAGGGCGGCGCCGATGACCAGAAGGGCCATAACACCGGCGACGGAAAACACCCGGCTCAGGTTCAGGTGGAACCGCACCACCAGCAAGATGAAGGCCGCCAGCATCGCGGGCAGCACGACGGGGGCAACGATCCAGTGGGTCATGCGCGATCCTCCGAATCACTTTCCTGCGGATCGTTCACGTGGTCGTCGTCCGCACCCAGATAGGCCCCCAGCGCGATCACCACCACGACGGCAGTCATACCGAATGAAATCACGATCGCGGTCAGCACCAGCGCCTGCGGCAGCGGATCGCTATAGCGCGTCACCCCGTCCATCAGGACCGGCGGCGCACCGATGGTCAGACGACCGGACGCGAACAGGAACAGGTTCACCGCATAGGTCAGCAAAGAGGCGCCGATAATCACCGGAAAGGTCCGCAGCCGAAGCACAAGGTAAAGCCCGGCGGCCGTCAGCACGCCCACACCGCTGGCAAAGAGGAATTCCATGCTCAGCTCTCCTTTCCGTCGGGGGTGTCGGCCTGGCGGTCACCCTCGGGCGGGTCGTCACGTGACGGGTCGATGTCCATGGCATATTCCGAATCTTCGACATGGGCGCGCCGTGCCAGCCGTGAAAAGCTTTCGAGCGACAGCATCACGGCGCCCAGCACGGACAGGAACACGCCAAGGTCGAACAGCGCGGCGGTGGCAAGTTCGAATTCCTGCATCGGCGGGATCCGGAAATAGCCGAAGGCCGAGGTCAGGAATTCATGCCCGGGAAACCAGGACCCGATGCCGGTCAGCCCCGCCGCCAGCACCCCGGCACCGATGATGCCGTGATAGGGATAGCGCTGGCGTTCCGTCGCCCAGTTGAAGCCGCTGGCCATGTACTGCACCACCACACCGATGGCGACGACCAGACCAGCGATGAAACCACCGCCAGGCAGGTTGTGCCCGCGCAGGAAGATGTAGACCCCGATCATCAGCACGACCGGCATCATCATCCGGGTCAGCACCACCATCATCAGCGGATGGTGGTCGCCGGCCAACGGCTTGTCGGGGATGCGGTTCAGCAGCCGCGCCCGCACCGGCCCGCTCAGCAACGTCTCGGTCAGGGCATAGATCACCAGCGCGGCGATACCCAGTACGATGATCTCGCCAAAGGTATCAAAGCCGCGGAAATCCACCAGGATCACGTTAACCACATTTGTGCCACCGCCACCCTTGTACGAATTCTCGAGGTGATATTCGGAAATCGGCGTCATGACGGACTCGCGCATCAGCAGGTGCCAGGTCAGCCCGGTCGTCGCCACACCGCCGATCACGGCGATACAGCCGTCGCGCAGCTTTTTGCCCAGACTGCTTTCGCTGGGCGTGGTGTCGGGCAGGAAATTCAGCGCCAGAAGCAGCAGGATGATCGTCACCACCTCGACCGAGATCTGCGTCATGGCAAGGTCCGGAGCACTGAAATAGGCAAAGGCGACCGACACGACCAGACCGATGATCCCCATCAGGATCAGCGCCAGCAGGCGGTTGTGGTGCTTGATCACCAGGAAAACGGCGGCCCCGATCAGCATCAGCCAGCCGGCCGCAGCAATGACATTCACCGGCAACGGCGCCCGGGTTGCGGGCAGGCTGTCGCCGGTCCACCAGGCATGCCCGCCGGCGGCAATGACGGCAAGCGCCAGAATGGCGGCATACTGGGTGAAGGCGCCGTTGTGCAGCGTCTGCGTCGTGGCCCGTGCCACCCGGACAAAGGCGGCGATGACCGCTTCGAAGATCACCTTGGCCTCGGGTCGCGGCGTCGCCTCCCACAGGTTCGACAGCGGCGCGAACAGCGCCAGAAGGATCAGGCCCCCGGTCACCGCGATGATCGACATCATCAGCGCCGGCGTCACCCCGTGCCAGAGGGCAAGATAGACATCCGGCACCTCGGCCTCGCCGCCCAGCACCGCGGCGGTGATGAACTTCACCGCCGGTTCAGCGAGGAACGGCATCACGCCGATCAACACCACCAGAACGGTCAGGAAGGCAGGCGGCAGCCACATGCCGGCCGGCGGGTCGTGCGGATGCGCGGGATAATCGTCACGCTCCTTGCCCAGAAAGACATGCCCGATGTAGCGGAAGGAATAGGCGGCGGAAAACAGCGCGCCAAAGGTCGCGAGCGCGGGCACCAGCCAGTCCGGCCCGTACAGCGTGGTGTGCGACACTTCCTCAAGCCACATTTCCTTGGACAGGAAGCCGTTGAAGAACGGGATGCCGGCCATCGACAGCGCCGCGATCGTCGCAATGACAAAGGTCACGGGCATCAGGTGGCGCAACCCGCCAAGGCGACGGATGTCGCGGGTGTGCGTCTCGTGGTCGATGATGCCCGCCGACATGAACAGCGCGCATTTGAACGTCGCGTGGTTGAGGATGTGGAACACCGCCGCCATGGCGCCAAACGCCGTGCCGGTGCCCAGCAGCATGGTGATCAGGCCCAGGTGGCTGACGGTGGAAAACGCCAGCAGCGCTTTGAGGTCATGTTTGAACAACCCGATCACGGCGCCCAGCACCATGGTGATCAGCCCCGCGGTCGTGACGATATAGAACCATTCCGGCGTGCCCGACAGCACCGGCCACATCCGCGCCATCAGGAATATCCCCGCCTTCACCATCGTCGCGGAATGCAGATAGGCCGACACCGGCGTCGGCGCCGCCATGGCGTGCGGCAGCCAGAAATGGAACGGAAACTGCGCCGATTTGGTGAAACAGCCCAGCAGGATCAGGATCAGCGCAGGCACATAAAGCGGATCGGCCTGAATGGCCTCGCGCTGGGTCAGGATCACGCTCAGGTCATAAGAGCCCGCGATCTGGCCCAGCATCAGCATACCGCCGATCATCGCAAGCCCACCCATGCCGGTGACTGTCAGCGCCATGCGCGCGCCCTGCCGCCCCTCTGGCAGGTGTTTCCAATAACCGATCAGCAGGAAGGACGACAGCGAGGTGAGTTCCCAGAACACCAGCAGCACAAGGATGTTGTCAGACAGGACAATGCCGACCATCGCGCCCTGGAACAGCAACAGATAGGTGAAAAATTCGCCCATGTTGTCGTTGCGTGACAGATACGCCTTGGCATAGGCGATGATCAGCAGGCCGATCCCCAGGATCAGGCAGGCAAAGAACGCGCCAAGCCCGTCCATCATCAGGTTGACGTTCATGCCAAGCGCCGGAAGCCAGTCCACCCGCGCCTCTATCACCTCGCCGCGCAGCAGGGCGGGCAGGTTCGACAGAAGCCCGATCAGCGCGGTCAGAGAGACGGCAAAGGTCGTCCCCGCGCAGACCTTGCGTCCCGCTCCGTTCAGAAGGCCGGGCAGAAGGGCGCCCAGGAAAGGCAGGGCAACAACTAGGAAGAGCGACAACAGGACCTCCAGTTCCAGCTAGGATTTTATTGGCCGAAACTGTTTGCGGGGTTTTCCGCACAATCTCAAGTCAAAGCCATCCAACAGTGACAAGTTGACCGACCCCGCCGCCGATTGCAAACGGTTGTCCGCCTGTTCACTGCGCAAACCGGGGCATTGGCCCGGGCCTGAACCGGCATTGTGGCGGTCCGCCAGTGTCGGCGGCGCGGTCCGGCCCCGGGGCCGCGATCAAATTCCTGCTGCGGGCCGTGCAGGTTCCGTGTTTTAACAGGGGCAGGCTTGGGCAAAAATCAGGCAGGCAACGGAGACGAAGGCGCGATGGCGATACTGGAAACCAGCGTTGTTACAGGCTCGGACGAGTTTGCACGGAACGCCGCGGCGATGGAGCGGCACCTTGCGAAGATCGCGGACGAGGCGGCGCGGGTCCTGCAAGGCGGCTCTGACGTGGCGCGTGCGCGGCATGTGGCGCGGGGCAAGCTGCTGCCACGGGACCGGATCGCGGGTCTACTCGACCCCGGGTCGCCATTTCTGGAAATCGGTCTGTTCGCGGCGTCAGGCATGTACGGTGACGAGATCCCCTCGGCCGGGGCAATTGCCGGGATCGGTCGCGTTGCCGGGCGCGACGCGATGATTTTATGCAACGACGCCACCGTGAAGGGCGGCACCTATTTCCCGATGACGGTGAAAAAGCATCTGCGTGCGCAGGAGATCGCCGAAGAGAATCACCTGCCCTGCCTCTATCTGGTCGATTCCGGCGGCGCCAACCTCAACAACCAGGACGAGGTGTTTCCCGACCGCGACCACTTTGGCCGCATCTTCTACAATCAGGCGCGGATGAGCGCGAAAGGCATCGCACAGATCGCCGTGGTCATGGGGTCCTGCACCGCCGGGGGCGCCTATGTCCCCGCGATGAGCGATCAGACCATCATCGTGCGCTACCAGGGCACGATCTTTCTGGCCGGGCCGCCGCTGGTCAAGGTGGCGACGGGCGAGGTGGTGGACGGCGAAACGCTGGGGGGCGGCGACACCCACACGCGGCTGTCGGGGGTGGCAGACTACCTCGCCGATGACGACCGGCACGCGCTGGCGCTGGCGCGCGAGATTGTCAGCCACCTTGGCCCCGCGCCGCGCCCCCAGATCACGCTGAAAGCGCCCAAAGCGCCGCTATTCCCGGCACAAGAAATCATGGGGATCGTCCCGGCCAGCGACCGCACGCCTTACGATGCGCGCGAGGTGATCGCCCGGCTGGTGGACGGTTCGGACTTTGCCGAATTCAAACCGCGCTACGGCACAACGCTGGTCACCGGCTTCGCCCATATCGACGGGGTGCCGGTGGGCATCCTTGCCAACAACGGCGTGCTGTTCTCGGAAAGCGCGCTCAAGGGGGCGCATTTCATCGAACTCTGCTGCCAGCGCAAGATCCCGTTGCTGTTCCTCCAGAACATCACCGGCTTCATGGTCGGTTCAAAATACGAGGCGGGCGGGATCGCCAAGGACGGGGCCAAGCTGGTCACGGCGGTATCCACAGCCTCGGTTCCCAAGGTCACGGTGGTGATCGGCGGGTCCTACGGCGCGGGCAATTACGGCATGTGCGGGCGGGCGTTCGGGCCGCGGTTTGTCTGGATGTGGCCCAATGCGCGGATTTCCGTGATGGGCGGCGCACAGGCGGCGGGTGTGCTGGCCGATGTACGCCGCGCCGGAATCGAGGCAAAGGGCGGCACCTGGTCGGCAGAGGACGAGGCGGCGTTCAAGCGGCCGACGCTGGACCTGTTCGAGCGGCAGAGCCAACCGCTTTATGCCTCGGCCCGGCTTTGGGATGACGGCATCATCGACCCGCGCAAGACGCGCGATGTGGTGGCGCTGTCGCTGCGGGCGGCGCTGAACGCACCCATCGAGGATACAAAATTCGGCCTGTTCAGGATGTGAAGATGGCACCGTTCGACAAGATTCTGATCGCCAACCGGGGTGAAATCGCCTGCCGCATCATCGCCACCGCCCGGCGGCTGGGGGTGCGGACCGTCGCCGTCTATTCCGACGCCGACGCGCAGGCGATGCATGTGCGGATGTCGGACGAGGCCGTGCATATCGGCGGCGCGGCGGTGTCCGAAAGCTATCTGCGCGGCGATGTGATCATTCAGGCAGCACTTGCGACGGGCGCGCAGGCGATCCACCCCGGCTATGGTTTCCTGTCGGAAAACCCCGATTTTGTAGAGGCTGTCGTGGACGCGGGCCTGGTCTTTGTCGGGCCGTCGGCGCAGGCGATCCGCGCCATGGGGCTGAAGGATGCTGCCAAGGCGCTGATGGAACGGGCAGGCGTGCCGGTGGTGCCCGGCTATCACGGCAACCGGCAGGAGCCTGCCTTTCTGGCCGCTCAGGCGGACGAAATCGGCTATCCGGTGCTGATCAAGGCCCGCGCGGGCGGCGGCGGCAAGGGTATGCGCCGGGTCGACGACGCAGCAGGCTTTGCCGCGGCGCTTGAGTCTGCACAGCGCGAAGGCGTGTCGGCCTTTGGCGACGGCCATGTGCTGATCGAGAAATTCATCTCCTCCCCCCGCCATATCGAGGTGCAGGTCTTTGGCGACAGCTACGGCAACGTCGTGCATCTGTTCGAACGCGACTGTTCGCTGCAACGCCGCCACCAGAAGGTGATCGAGGAAGCCCCCGCACCCGGCATGACCGATGAGGTGCGCGCGGCGATGACGCAGGCGGCTATGACCGCGGTCATAACCATTGGCTATGCCGGGGCGGGCACGCTCGAATTCATCGTGGACGGGTCCGGCCCGCTGCGCCCCGATGGTTTCTGGTTCATGGAGATGAACACCCGCCTTCAGGTCGAACATCCGGTGACAGAGGCGATCACCGGCGTCGATCTGGTCGAATGGCAGTTGCGCGTCGCCGCCGGAGAACCCCTGCCCCGCAGGCAGGAGGATCTGAAGATCACCGGCCATGCGTTCGAGGCGCGGCTATACGCCGAAGACCCCGCCAACAACTTCCTGCCCGCCACCGGCACGCTGCACCACCTATCCTTTGACCCCGGGGCACGCAATGACACGGGCGTAGGCAGCGGCGATGCGATCAGCCCGTGGTATGATCCGATGATTGCCAAGATCATCACCCATGGCGACACCCGGGCACAGGCGCTGGACCGCCTGCGCGGGGCGCTGCGCCGGACACATGTGGCGGGAACGGTGACCAACGCCGCCTTCCTTGCCGCGCTGGCCGTACATGACGGGTTCAACGCCGGAACCTTTGACACCGGGCTGATCGCGCGCGACCTGACGGCGCTGACCACCACCCCGCCACCGGACGAGGTGCATCTTGCCTTAGCGGCGCTGATTGCGCTGGACATTCCCGCGCACGCGCCCGGCAGCACGCCACCGGGATGGCGGCTGTGGGGTGCGGCGCGGTCCGAAATCCGGATGCTGCACGGGACGGAGCTGTTCGAACGGGTGCTGACCCTGAACGGCGACGGCTCTGTAACGCTGAGCGGCGGTGCCGACCCCGTAAGCCTGTCTGATATCCAGCGGGACGGCGCCCTTATATCGGCCCGCACCGGGGCGCATCACACGCGGATCAAAGCTCAGGTTGCCCGCGCCGATCTGGGCAACCGCAGGCTTGTCTCGGTGCATTGCAACGGCAGAACGCTGGACCTGATCCTGCCGGACCCCCGCGCCGGTCAGGCCGCCCGTGCGGACACCGGCAACGCCGTGCTTGCCCCGATGACCGGCGTGGTGATCAAGCTTGCGGTCGGCCCCGGGGATGTCGTGACACAGGGACAGGTGCTGGGCGTGATGGAGGCGATGAAGATGGAAACCACGCTGACCGCGCCCCGCGATGGCACCGTCGCCACCGTGACGTGCAGCGTCGGCGCCGCAGTCGAAGGCGGGCTGGTGCTGATCACGCTGGACGACGGGGCCGCGACATGACCGATCCTGTCCGCGTTTACGAGGTCGGCCCCCGCGACGGATTGCAGAATGAGTCGGGGATCATCCCGACCGCTGACAAGATCCGCCTGATCGACCTGCTGTCGCGCGCCGGTTTCCGCAAGATCGAGGCGACCAGCTTTGTCTCACCCAGATGGGTGCCGCAACTGGCCGATGCGCCCGAGGTGATGGCGGGCATCACGCGCGCGCCCGGGGTCGATTACGCTGTCCTCACCCCGAACATCATGGGGTTCGAACGGGCGCTTGCGGCGGGTGCGGACGAAGTTGCGATCTTCGCCTCTGCCTCTGAAGGGTTCAGCGTCAAGAACATCAATTGTTCGATCGCCGAAAGCCTTGAACGGTTCGAACCGGTGATGCAGGCGGCGGCGAAATCGGGCATCCCGGTGCGCGGCTACGTGTCCTGCGTGGTGGCCTGTCCCTATGATGGCGCGGTCGCGCCCAATGCGGTGCGGGCCGTGGCGCGGCGCCTGCACGACATGGGTTGTTGCGAAATTTCGCTGGGCGACACCATCGGCGCAGGTACGCCCGACAGCATCCGCCACATGATCGCGGCGGTGGCCGAAGATGTACCGGCACAGCGCCTTGCCGGACATTTCCACGACACCGGCGACCGGGCGCTCGCCAATGTCCGGGTGGCCCTGTCGCTGGGACTGCGCACCTTTGACAGCGCGGTCGGGGGTCTGGGGGGATGCCCCTATGCCCCGGGGGCCAAGGGCAATGTGTCGACCACCGCGCTGGTGGACATGCTTGAGGCCGACGGGTTTGACACAGGCATCGACCGACAGGCGCTGACGGCAGCAGAAGCCTGCATCGCGGCGCTGGCACCGGGTCGGAACAGTTGAGAGGGGGAACGGTATGAGCCATGCCACGATCGAGGTGACAACCGATGCGCGCGGCGTGGCGCAGGTGACGCTGAACCGACCGGACAAGCACAATGCGATGGACGCCCGGATGATTGCCGAGCTGACGCAGGCCGCGCAGGATCTGTCTGCGGACAGTGCGGTGCGCGTTGTCGTGCTACGCGGCGCGGGCCGGACCTTTTGCGCCGGCGGCGATCTGGGCTGGATGCGCGATCAGGCGGCAAGGGACCGGGCGGGCAAGCTGGAAGGCGCGCGGGCGCTTGCCACCATGCTGGGCCTCTGGAACGCCCTGCCCCGGCCGGTGATCGGCCGGATACATGGGGCAGCCTATGGCGGCGGCATCGGGCTGGTCGCGGTCTGCGATGTGGTCGTAGCCGAAGACTCCACAAAGTTCGCCCTGACCGAGACGCGGCTGGGCCTGATTCCCGCCACCATTGGTCCGTTTGTGGTGGCGCGGCTGGGGCCATCCTTTGCCCGGCAGGTGTTCTTCAACGCCAGACCCTTTGATGCCGGTTTCCTGATCCGTGCGGGATTGGTCGCACGGGCCTGTCCTGCCGAAGCGCTCGACCTGGCGGTCGAAGCCGAGGTCGCGGCCTGCCTTGACTGCGCCCCCGGCGCCGTGGCCCGCGCCAAGGCTCTGTGCCGGGCCTTGTCCGGCCCGGACCCTGCGGATGCCGCCGAAATGACCGCAAATGCGCTGGCTGATTGTTGGGAAACCGAAGAGACCCGCACGGGAATCGAAGCGTTTTTTGCAAGGGAGACGCCAATCTGGCGACAACCGCGCTGAATATCCCGCCGCCCGCGGACCAGTCACAGCCCCTGTCGCAGACAATTGACACCCCGCCGTCCATGGCGGGATGTCCCTTGTACCGGATCGATTATTCTGGCGTTCCTGGCGACTCAGGCGTTGGCGCCGATGAACCATCCGTCCTTGTCCAGCGCGCGGCTGACTTCGGTCAGGATGTCGGCGGTACCTTCGTCGCCCGCCTCGCCGGCGACAGTGATGCCTTTGCGGACCTCGCCGCCCACGGCCATGAACCGCTGCTTGAGCGCCTTGATATGGGCGTCGATTTCGGAAACCTCGATCGGATACGCCTCCATCGTGGTCTTATCGGAAATCACCTCAGCCGTGCCTTTGGCATAGCCGCCCAGAATGACCGCGCGTTCCGCCATCAAGTCGGCACCTTCGCGCAGCCGGTCGGCGACATCGTCAAGAACTTCGTGAACGCCGATAAAGCCACGGCCCTTCAGGTTCCAGTGCGCCTGTTTGACGGCCAGCGTCAGCGCGATCGCGTTGCACAGGTTGGCATTCAGCAGATCGATCATCTGCGTACGTACATCCTGGTTCAGTTCGTCTACAAAATGGGACGGCATCGGATTCTCCTGCAATGGTTTGTGCCGCCTGTCCGGCGGCTTCTGGATCGGCGGGACCGGGCTCTGGCCCGTAACCCCTTTGTCTGGGCAGAAACGTGCCAGACCTGCCTTGTGTTCCACAGGCACGCGCATCTGACTTCAGAAAAAATAGACCAGCAAACCGCCGGCCAGCCCCATCAGGACAAAGGCGAATGCCGCGATAAGCCCGTCCAACGTCAGGATTGAGACAGAGATCAGCGTGATGCAGGCTGCCACCAGCGATGCGGAGAACGGGATGATCTCAAGAAACGGCATCATCAGGCCACCCATCAGGCAGAACACGAACAACAGCTTTTCCCCCGGCCCGCGCACCAACAGGCCAAGCCGTTCGTGCGTGTGCCGGTCCAGAAACGCCGCGATGCCCCTGACCTTTTCCAGACCCTCGCACAGCTTTGTTCCGTTCGTCTTGCGGCGCGTGATGAACCCCGGCAACCAGAGCGTGCGGCGCCCCAGCACCCGCTGCGCCGCGACCAGCGTGATGATCAGCCCGCAAAACGCCGAAAGCCCGGGAATTCCGCTTAGCGGGGTGGTGGCGATGACGGCGGGCACGAACAGCAGCGCGGCGGTCGAAGCGCGGCCAAGCGTTTCCAGCACATCCGAAACAGCGACGGTGTCGCGATCCCGGCCCAGCGCACCGACCGCATCAATTATCTCGCTGAGCGAACGCGCGGCAGTGGCAGCTTCGGGTTCGGGCGCAGAGGATGCGGTCACTGGAGATCTCCTGTCGGATCAGAGCATGGCGTGCGGCACCGCAGCGCCGGGTTGCAGGCCCAACGCCCACTGCGCCCGGCTGTTCCGTCGATGGTTTTGGTATCCGGGGGCGCCTGACCTTAGTGGCCGTATTGCGCCCCGGTCCGGGCGCCCGACAGGCCGCGTGACACGCTGCCTTTCCCGTACCCTGAGGTCTTTTAATGCTGCACAGGAAGGGGCGGCCCGTATCTGTCACGCAGCGTTTCGCGGCCCGTGCCTGACTGCCGCGATCCTTTACCTTGTTCCACCACAGATTTTCAGAACATCGTTGTGCACGTCCAATGCATGTCGCGCATCTTGCCCCGCAAGCTCGCGTACGGCCGTCGGCACCTGCGCCGCGCGGATCCAGTCACAGGAGCCGATTCTGATGCCACGTTCCTTGCGGACCCTTGCGCAGGCATCCGCGCATTACAGCGGTGCAATCCCGCCCTGCCCCGCAGGCAATTCGTTAGGCGGCAGGTCAGGGGCTTCTTCGGGGAATTCGATCGGTTGCTCATCGGGCGCGCCCGGCGGCGTCTCTTGGGGTGGATTGTCCGGATCTTCCACAGGGGTGTTGTCTGGTTCCGGCATTGGGGGGTCGGGATTGTAGGTCATGACTCTATCCTCTGATCTAAAGGCTCAACCCTTGGGGAACACGCGGGTTCCCGCCCGCCCGCAGTTTTCAGTGCGCCTTCAGCCGCTCCGCACACGGCGCAGGAGCACATCGACCCTACCGGCCTGGCCTTGTGAGATCGAGCGGGTCGCCAACCCGCTCGCGGTATTCTCGCCAAAGGCCATGTTTATAGAGCCTGCAGAGGATCGTGATGCGCGGTAACGTCCGCACGTCCAGGAGCGCAGGTCGTGACAGTCGGCCATCATAAACTCCCGCTTGCACACGGGAATTTCAACTGCTTTTGGCCGTGTCGCTTGAGACAGTGGTGCCGCTGAAGGGACTCGAACCCCCGACCCCATCATTACGAATGACGTGCTCTACCAGCTGAGCTACAGCGGCCATGGTGCGCGGGCTATTAGCACCCGCGTCGGGCAGGGGAAAGCCCTATTTCATGTTGTCGCCGACGGGTTCCTGGTGGAGTCGGGCTCCATGACTTCGGCATCCATCGGATCCGTGGTAACAGGGGGCGTAACACCGGCGCCCCCGACCAGAAGGGGCAGCATCTCGGCCCCGGCCGGCATCGAAGAGTCGGACTGGGGCGGCGATTTCCACGACAGGGTGTCGAATGCGCCGCAGTTGTCGCAGACCGGTGTCCATTCGGAATGAATGTTGTTGCAGTTGTCGCAGACCCAGTGCGGCCCGCGCGGCGCGGTCAGCGCCTTGGCAAGCCAGCCCCGCACAACGGCGTCGGGGGCGCCTTCGCCCCGCTCGACCGCAGCCATGATAGCCAGCACGCGGGTGTCCGGCTCTTTCTCGACCAGATCGCCGACGGCGCGGCGGGCGGCTGGAA
Organism: Puniceibacterium sp.; assembly: GCA_024636635.1. Taxonomy (GTDB): domain Bacteria; phylum Pseudomonadota; class Alphaproteobacteria; order Rhodobacterales; family Rhodobacteraceae; genus Puniceibacterium. The sequence goes on along the minus strand of JAGXGV010000108.1, from coordinate 16,430 downwards.
AATCCTCGGCGGCAAGGTTGAGTTCCGCCAGAAGCAGACGGGTTTCGCGGTGCTCGGGCTGGATCGCTGTCAGTTGCTGGAACCGCCGGAGACGTTCAGACGGCGTTTCGTTGGGAACGATTTCGGCAAAGGCCGCAGCCAGGTCCGGGTGCGGCTGTACCGCCCATGCCTTCTTGAGCAGGCGAACGGCGTTCTTGGGGCGTCCTTCAGCAACAAAGCCGCGGGCGGCCATGCAGGCAGCCGGGATCAGATCGGGCGACGCCTTGTTTGCGGCAATTGCCGCCTCGCGGGCTTCGATCGACTTGCCGCTGTCGAGGATGTCCTTCGCTTCGGACAAGGCCAGAACCGCGTCGCGCCGCTTGTGCACATCGCGCGGCAGGTTGCCGTGCTTGAGCTTGGCGCTCAGCGTCTTGCGGGCACCGGCCCAGTCCGACCTCTGGGCCTGAAGCTTCAACAGGATGTCCTGCACCTCTTCATGCTTTGGCTTGAGCGCAAAGGCGCGTTCCGCCAGTTTCAGCGCCGTGTCGTTGTCGCCCTGTGCCAGCTTCTGCTTCATGATGCCGCGCACGCCGACAAACCGTGTCGCATCGCGCTGCACCAGCCGCTTGTAGGCCTGTTCCGCCTTGGTTCGGTCGCCGTTCATCTCGGCCGCCTGAGCGGTGATCAGGTCGGTCAGTTCCGGCTTGTGCAGGTAGCGTTCAGCCTTGGACGCCTTGGCCATCGCCACGCGCCCCTCGCCCGAGGCCAAGGCCATCAGACCCTCGCTCAGCGCCTCGTAGCCCTTGCGTTCGCGGTTGCGATCAAAATGCCGCGACAGCGCGGTTTCGTCACCGTTGAGGAAATGCAGCACCGCGATCAGCAGCGATACCAGCTTGAACAGCACCCAGACGATCACCAGAAGCGCCAGCGCCGCCAGAACCGACTGCAACGGGCCAAGGGTATATTCCGTACCAGCCACGGTGATCTGAACACCACCGGTGCTTTCCATCAGATATCCGGCACCCAGGGTCAGCGCCGCGACAAGCACGACGAAGATCACAATCTTTATGAGAGACCAAAGCATTGTCCGACCCTTATTCCTGATTCAATTCCTGAGCGAGCGTCGCCGCCGCATCCTGCGCCGCCACCCGCGTTTCGGCCATGGTGATCCAGTCGGCCATGGCAGTCTGCGCCGCTTCGCTTAGCGTCGTCACCTCGGCCAGAGTTGCGGCAACGTCGCCGGATTTCAACGCAGACTCGGCGCGCGACAGCACGGCATCGGCATCGTCGCCCTCGCGCGGCGTAACGGACCGGGCACCAACCTGATCGCGGAAGAAGTTGAGCACATGGTTCGCGCCCTGTTCGGGGGCAGCCTCGGAGCGGGCGGCGGCAAGGGCGGCGCGCGCGGCGTCCGGATAGGCATCGACCAGCTCGGCCTGGGTCGCAACGCCGTCCGCGGCGACACTGGCAAGCGCGGGCGGCACGGTGACCGATCCCGTAGTCCCGAGCGTGGCAACCTGTTCTTCAAACGCACTGCCGCTTTCAAGCGCCACGGTCAGTCCGGCGAGCGCCGCGCGGGCGGCGGCGATTTGCATCTGCGCGTCCGAGTTCTGTTCGGCGGCCACCGCTTCGGCCGCGAAATTCTGGATCTCGTTGCGCTGGGATTCGATGTCGCTGCGCAGGGCATCCATCTCGCGTTCGTAGGCGGCAACTGCCTCGGGCGACAGGGCCGCCTCCATCGGGCGCTTTTCCAGCTCGACAACCCGCACTTCCAGACGACCGATCTGGTCAGATACGTCGCCTATCTGCCCTTGAAGGTCCGTTACGGACGACCCAAGTTGGGCAACCGCCTCGGTCAGGTCGGAGACGTCGAAGGCCCCGACAACGGTTTCGGTATTGCCAAGGCGCGAAGAAAGTTCGTCAAGCTGCTGGCTCTGCTGTTCCAGCGACGCGGCGGTCTGCGACCGGAAAGGGTCCTCGGTGCCGGTGCCGAACGGCCAGCTGTTGCTCTGGTATTGGGCATAGCCATAGCCGATGACCGCAGCGGCCACACCGCCAAGCAGCATGGAGAGAAAGCCGCCCCTGCGCTCGACCGTGGTTTCCTTGATCACCTGCGGCGCCGGTGTGGGCCCTGGCGCGGGGTCCGACACGGGCTCTGGCGTGACCGGTGCGGCGGTGGTTTCGGGCTCGGGCCGTGGGTCGACCTCTGTTTCGGGCGGATTTGCCATGCCTTCACTGGTGGCAGCGTCGACTTCCATCCAGGGTTCTGCAGGCGGTTCTTGCGAGGCAGGAGCGGTTGCGGTCTCGCCAGTCGTCCCGGTCATGACTGCGGGATCGCCGCTCAGCGCCTCTGCCTCGGTGGTGCGGTCGACAGGATCCGAATCGCTGCCCGGTTCCCTTTGCACGGTGATGTCGTCGCTGTCCGCATCGGTCGGCTGGGTGTCGGTCGGCCGGGCATCGTCCGGCGAAACCTGCGTGGTGTTCCCTGTCGTATTCTCTGTCGCTTTCTCGTCAGGACCGCCGGTCTGATCCTCGGTGTCCTTGGAGTTCTTTCCGTCTGCCACTTGGGTCCACCCTTTCGAATCTTGAAGCACTGAAGACGTTTGCCGTTTCAGCGACCTTACTGCGCGTCCTGCCCGCTCTCAAGCGTCCTTGCCAAACCAAGCAGGTGCAATGCCGCTTTCTGCATGGCTTCGCCTGACGGCTGAGGCGTTACAATGTTCTGAATTGCGCATAAATCAACAACTTCCTTGCGGATGCCCGCGCTCATCGCCGCGATCAGCAGGGGCGCCCCGCGTGACGCGACCGCAGCAAAACGCGCCGCGCTGCGGGGGGAAAACAGCGGCACGACCACCGGCGCGGTGCCGTTCAGCGCCAACCTGGCCTGCGGCGTCAGATCAAGCAGCGGCTGGTCGTAAATCACCGCCTCATGTGTCTCTGTTCCGGCCAGACTCAGGTTTTTTGCCACGTCGCCGCGTGCATGGGTGCCGCGCAGATGCAGCAGCGGACCCCTGGGGGACAGGCTGCGGACAAGCCGCACCAACGCCGCGGCATCGCCGTCGGCGGATGTCGGTGCAAAGCCTGCATCGCGCGCCGCGGCCGACGTTGCGGCACCGACCACAAAACAGGCAAGATGCGCCGGGCCGCCCAGTGCGCGATAGGCCGCGACGCCGTTGGCCGAGGTAAAGATGACACCAAAGTATCGGGTCATGTCCGGCAGAACACCGCAGGTCCGGACCCCGATCAGGGGGCTGATCACCGGGACAAAGCCCTGTTCGCCCGCGCCATGCAGCGCAGTGACGAACGCTTCGGATGCCGCCTGCGGGCGGGTCATCAGCAGGATCGGTGTCGCGTGGGTCATCGACAGAGGCCCGTATCTGGCCCGGCCGGGATTGTGAGCCGCATGTGACGGTGGTAGCTGCTGGGACAGTCTGGCGCAATGGAAACGGCGATGACCGGGGTCGGCAAAAAGCAAAATTAAACGGCACCGTCGCACAATTTTGCGGCAGCGTGTAACCGCAAGGCTCCGCCCGGGGCGGACGGCATGAGCGTCGCCGTGCTGGGCGCGGGTGCTTTTGGCACGGCCCTTGCGATCGCGCTGGCACAGGACGGGCGGGCGGTAACACTCTGGGGGCGCGATGCCGGGGCGCTGGCGCGGATGGACCGGTCCCGCCGGTCGCCGCATCTGGACGACATTGCGCTGCCTGACAAGCTGGTGCTCTGTAGCGATCTTGCCCGCGCCACCACGGCACAGATCCTGATCCTTGCGACTCCTGCGCAGACGCTGCGCGACGTGCTGGGTCAGATCGCAAGCCCGCTGGACGCCGTTCCGGTGGTTGCCGCCTGCAAGGGGCTGGACCTGCGGACCTGGCATGGCCCCACACGCACCACCGCCGCCATGAAACCGGCTGCCGTGCCACTGGTCCTGACGGGGCCGGGCTTTGCCAATGATATCGCGCGGGGCCTTCCGACCGCGCTGACGCTCGCCTGCGCCGACCCCCGGGTCTGCGCCGAGGTCCAGCAGCAGTTGTCGACCCGGACGATCAGGCTTTACCGGTCGTCCGACCCCGTTGGTGCCGAACTGGGTGGCGCGCTGAAGAACGTGATCGCCATCGCCTCCGGCGCCTGCATCGGCGCAGGTCTGGGCGACAGCGCCCGCGCCGCGCTGATGACCCGGGGATTTGCCGAAATGCAGCGGCTTGCCCTTGCTCTTGGCGCGCTCGGCGAAACGCTGGTGGGGTTGTCCGGGCTGGGTGATCTTGCCCTGACCTGCACATCGCCACAGTCGCGCAACTACCGGCTGGGGCTTGCACTGGGGCGGGGCGACGGGTTTGATACTTCCATCACGGTCGAAGGTGCCTCCACCGCGCGGGCCGTCACCGCTCTGGCCCGGGACAGGCATCTGGAACTGCCGATCTGCGAAACCGTCACCGCCATGCTCGACCGGCACATAGGCGGGGCCGAGGCCCTGCACGCCCTGCTTTCACGGCCACTCAAGGAGGAATAGTCATGCTCGTCGCCCTTATCGCCCGGGACAAACCCGGCGCCCTGTCGATCCGCCAGGAAAACCGCCCGGCCCACGTCGCCTATCTGAAATCCTCTGGCGCGGTGCAGCAGGCCGGCCCGCTTCTGGACGATGCCGGAGAGATGGCGGGTTCGCTGGTCATCCTCGACGTGCCCGACCTTGCCGCCGCCGAGGACTGGGTCAAGGGCGATCCCTATGGCCAAGCGGGCCTGTTTGCCAGCGTCGAACTGGTCGTCTGGAACCGGGTGATCGGCGGATGAGGTACTGGCTTTTCAAATCCGAGCCGGACACCTGGTCCTGGGACGACACCGTGGCCAAAGGTGAAGCGGGAGAGGAATGGGATGGCGTGCGCAAGTATCAGGCACGCAATTTCATGCGCGAGATGGAGCTAGGCGATCACGGATTCTTCTATCATTCCCAGAGCGACAAGGCTGTGGTCGGAATTGTCGAGGTCTGCGCCACTGCCCATCCCGACAGTTCGACCGACGATGCCCAGTGGGAATGTGTCGACATCCGCGCGGTGCGCGCGTTTGACAGTCCGGTGACATTGCAGATGTGCAAAGACGATCCGCGCCTGTCCGACATGGTGCTGGTGCGTAATTCCCGCCTGTCGGTCCAGCCGGTGACCGAAGCGGAGTGGCGCGTGGTCTGCGAACTGGGCGGGACATCGCCGTAGAGAGCGCTGCTCACCGGGCGGTGAATACGCCGAGTGACTGCCTGCGGGGTCATGGAGAATGGTAATGAAAAGGGGGGCTTCGGACCTGCCGAAACCCCCCATCACCCCTTGCGCTCCCACAGCACCGGTCGTGTTCTGATAAAGGTTCCGGCCATCCTGGCCCGACAAGGAATCATTACTGCCCAAGACCCGGTGATGCAAACCGCAAGTGTTTAAAATCGTTCGGGTTTTCTTTCAGACGCGGCCAAAGGGTCCGGCGGCGCCTTTCGGACTGGATCAGCGGTAAAGCGCATCCTTGCCAAAATGCTTGGTCAGCATGTAGTAGACGACGGCGCGGTATTTGTTGCGTTCCGTCTTGCCGTAGGTTTCGACAACCGAATGGATCGCGTCCATCAGGTCCGGACCGTCCGGCAATCCCAGTTTCTTCATCAGGAAATTCTTCTTGACGGTCTCAAGCTCTTCCGGCTGGGACGCTGCCACGGTGGACGCATCGTCGCTGTAGATTGCCGGGCCGCAGCCGATCGTCACCTTTGTCAGCAGCGCCATGTCCGGTTCCATTCCGCACTTGCTCAGCAAATCCTCGGCATATCTGGCAATCAGGTCGTCTCGTTTTCCCATGTTTCACAGTCCCCTTTCCGGTTCGCGCGCTCGGTCCGGCGCGCCTGCTCTAACGCTATCGTGATCAAACGTGAACGGTAAAGAAAATTCGCGCGAAGCCGCAGGCGCAGGGTTTGCAGACGGAAACGAAAAAATGGCGCACCCGAAGGTGCGCCATTCTGGTCAGATTCGTAAGGGTCTTACGATCCCATAAGGTCGCCGATGACAAGCTCGCCATCCAGACCTTCGACGCCTTCTTCGGTGAACTCGGGCATGGATTCGAGCTCTTCCTGCGTCATCGAGGACAGGGCAAGATCGCCGTCCGCGTTCAGCGTGAACTGGTCAGCCGGAACTGCGACGGTATATTCGCCCAGACCCAGGAAACCACCGACGCCGACCACAAAGGCAAGCCCATCACTCTGTTCGATCACATAATCGACGTCACCGACGTACTGGTCGTCGATGCCGATCACGCTGGTGCCAACGACTTCATCGACGGTCATTGCGCTCAGCGAGGTGGGCCCTTCCGCCATGGCGGTGTCACCCATGGCGTCATCGCCTTCGGCCGCCATACCGGCTTCGGGGGCCATGGTGGCTCCGGCATCCGGTGCGGCTTCGGAATCGGCAGCCATACCCGTGTCGGTATCCGTTTCGATTTCTGACTCGGTTGTCATACCCGTGTCGGTATCGGTTTCAGTGTCTGATTCGGCGGCCATACCCGTGTCGGTATCGACTTCGGTATCCGTTTCAGTGTCGGTCGAACTCTGCGGATCAACCACGGGTGCCTCTGTCGAGGTTTCGGAGTCGGACGACCCTGCTACCGGGGCGTCTGCTGTTTGTGCGACGGCACCCCCAGCAACAAGCGCTGCGATTGCCGAACCAAGCATCATCTCTTTAAGTGTCATCGTGCATCTCCTCTTGAGCAGTGATGTATACCAAGACAATCCCCGAAGGACGGTGGGGGTTTCCGCCTATGCGGAATTTTTTGTGGGGAACCAAAGTATTGGCGTTCGCGTTTAAGGGAATTGTACTCAGTCGGTTTTCGTGCGCCATGGCATACATGCCCTTGATGACAAACACCTTTCCATCACCCGTGTCCTCCGCGTAAACCGCCCCGTGCACATGAAAACGCCGCCCGGATAAGCGGGCGGCGGTCTTTGGAACGCGTGAAATCAGAAGGATCAGTAGCGGTAATGTTCCGGCTTGAACGGTCCTTCGGGGGTCACACCGATATAGGCGGCCTGTTCGGCATTCAGTTTGGTCAGCTTTACGCCGATCCGGTCCAGATGCAGGCGCGCGACTTTTTCATCCAGATGCTTGGGCAGGATATAGACGCCCTGACCGTACTGATCGCCCTTGGTCCAGAGTTCGATCTGCGCCAACACCTGATTGGTGAAGGACGCTGACATGACAAAGGACGGGTGGCCGGTGGCATTGCCCAGATTCAGCAGACGCCCCTCGGACAACAGGATGATGCGGTGCCCGTTGGGCATTTCGATCATGTCCACCTGTTCCTTGATGTTGGTCCACTTGTGGTTCTTGAGCGCGGCAACCTGAATCTCGTTGTCGAAATGGCCGATGTTGCCGACGATGGCCATGTCCTTCATCTCGCGGATATGCTCGATGCGGATCACGTCCTTGTTGCCGGTCGTGGTGATGAAGATATCCGCCGTGGATACGACATCCTCAAGCAGCACGACCTCGAATCCGTCCATCGCCGCCTGAAGCGCGCAGATCGGATCGACCTCTGTCACCTTTACCCGGGCACCCGCCCCGCTTAGCGATGCGGCAGAACCCTTGCCCACGTCGCCGTAACCCATGACCAGGGCGACCTTGCCGGCCATCATGGTATCGGTGGCACGGCGGATGCCGTCGACCAGCGATTCCTTGCAGCCGTATTTGTTGTCGAATTTCGACTTTGTGACGGAATCGTTCACGTTGATCGCCGGGAAGGGCAGCAGGCCCTTTTTCTGGAGGTCATAAAGACGGTGCACACCGGTTGTCGTCTCTTCCGACACACCCTTGATCGCGTCGCGGGTTTTTGTGAACCAGCCCGGGGTTTCCTTCATGCGCTTCCTGATCTGGGCAAAGATCGCCTCTTCCTCTTCCGAGGTCGGCACGTCGATCAGGCCAGTCTCGCCCGCCTCGACCCGTGCGCCCAGCAGGACATACAGCGTCGCGTCGCCGCCATCGTCCAGGATCATGTTCGCGCCTTCGGGGAACTGGAACGACCGGTCAAGGTAATCCCAGTGTTCGACCAGCGTCTGGCCCTTGATCGCAAAGACCGGTGTGCCACCCTCGGCAATCGCCGCCGCCGCGTGATCCTGAGTGGAAAAGATGTTGCAGGACGCCCAGCGCACATCGGCGCCAAGCGCCACCAGCGTTTCGATCAGGCAGGCGGTCTGGATCGTCATGTGCAGCGATCCGACGATGCGCGCACCGGTCAGCGGCTTGGAGTCTCCGAATTCGGAGCGCAGAGCCATGAGGCCGGGCATTTCAGTTTCGGCGATGTTCAGTTCCTTGCGGCCATACGCGGCCAGCGCGATGTCCTTGATGATGTAGTCATTCGCCATTCGGGCTCTCCAATACATATTTCACTATTTGTCGCGGGACGTAGCATCCCTTGATTTGCCTCGCAACGTAGATCAAAATCCAATTGTCGGAAGGCCTTTCGGAAAAGGCTTGGCAAGTTGCATGGCAACTTCGTCTATGCGACGTCAGAGATCACCCTTTGACCCCGCCTGCTACCTTATCCCGGATTTGATCGCATCATGGCAAAACAGTCGCGCGCCTGGCAGCGCATGCTTTCGGGGCGACGCCTCGACCTGCTCGACCCCACTCCGGTGGACATCGAGATTGAAGACATCGCCCATGGCCTTGCCTTCGTCGCCCGCTGGAATGGCCAGACGCGGGGCGACCACGCCTATTCTGTCGCCGAACATTCCCTGCTGGTCGAAACGCTGTTTTCCCGGATGTGGCCCGACGCACCGGCAAAGTGGCAACTGGCCGCGCTGCTGCATGACGCACCGGAATATGTGATCGGCGACATGATCTCGCCGGTCAAGGCGGCGGTCGGTCCGGAATACGGCGTGCTGGACGACCGGCTTGCAGCGGCGATCCACATCCGTTTCGGCCTGCCTGCTGAAATTCCGGTCCAGATCAAGAAACGGATCAAGAAGGCCGACAAGGTCAGTGCCTGGATGGAAGCGACCCAGATCGCGGGCTTTTCCGCGGCCGAGGCCGACCGGTTCTTTGGCCACCCGGATCCGGCGCTGATCCGCGGTCTTGACATCCAGCTGCGTCCCGCACCCGAGGTACGGCACGATTTCACCCGGCGCCATGCCGCGCTGATGGACGGCTTGTGAGGTTGTCCGCAGCATGAACGCTTTGTCCGATTGAGACGCAGCGCCATAGCCCGCTGACGTGCGGCGCGCTTCCGGACCGCGGAAAACCCGCGCAGACCCGGAAAACTAACGAGGACTGCGCTTTGCCAGGATGCGTTGCAGGGTACGCCGGTGCATGTTCAGCCGCCGCGCCGTTTCGGACACATTGCGGTCGCAAAGCTCATAGACCCGCTGGATGTGTTCCCAACGCACGCGATCGGCCGACATCGGGTTTTCGGGCGGCGGCGGCAGGTCGTCGGTCTTGGCCAGCAAGGCGTTGGTGATGTCGGTGGCATCGGCCGGCTTGGACAGGTAGTCGGTCGCGCCGATCTTGACCGCGGCCACGGCGGTCGCAATCGCGCCATATCCGGTCAGAACCACGATCCGGCAATCGGGACGACGTTCACGCAGCACCTCGACGATGTCGAGCCCGTTGCCATCCTCAAGCCGCAGATCGACCACCGCATAGGCCGGGGGGCGGGCGGTTGCGATGGCAGATCCGGCCGCCACAGAGTCGGCCATTTCCACCTCGAATCCGCGCTTTTCCATGGCTTTGGCAAGACGCCGCAGAAAGGGTTCGTCGTCGTCCACCAGAAGCAGGCTCCGATCCTCTCCCAACTCCTCAACCGCGCGATCTTCTGCCACTTGCCGTCCTCCGGACACAACCTGTCTGGACTGTCACTTAGCTTGCGACGCGGGGGGGGTCAAACATTCCTGAAAACTCAGATTTTTCCCACAAAACAGCTGACCCTGTCCGCGACCTGATCGGCGGTCAGGTCGTTGCGGAAATAATCGACAAAACCATGCTCGGGGAGAACGAGGTAGGTAAAGGTCGAATGGTCCACAAGATAGAAGTCGTCGCCGGTGTCCTGCGCCTTGTAATAGGTCCGGTAGGCCTGGCTTGCGGCCTTCACTTGCTCTGGACTGCCGGTCAGGCCGATCATCCGTTCGTGCATGTTGCCGGCATAGGCGCCCATGACCTCGGGCGTGTCGCGTTCGGGATCTATAGTGATGAACACCGGCGTCACCTCTTCGCCACGTTCCTCAAGGATATCAACCGCTTCGGCATTGCGCACCGCGTCGATGGGACAGACGTCGGGGCAGAAGGTGTAGCCGAAATAGACCAGAGACGGCTTGGTGATGACATCCTTGCTGGTGACTGTCTGCCCGTCGCTGTTCACCAGCGTGAAATCCCCGCCTATGGTGTCCGATCCGCCGGCGATCTGCGATGCGCGGCACTGGGCAAAGACATCATCCCCGGGCCGAGTCACCGCATAGATCCAGGTGCTGCCCGCGATGGCGATGATCGCGGTTCCTGCGAAGATGGCGGCGAAGCGATTCATGTCCAGTTTCCTCATGGTTGCGGCGGGCGTTGCTTAACCTGCCCGCGACACCTAACAATTGCGGCCAGCCGTGCAAGGGAGCGCAGATGTCCATTTCCGAATTCGGCCTGATCGGGGAACACAACCGCAGCAACTGGATCCGTCTGCGGACCATCATCCTGTTGCGCTGGTTTGCCATCGTGGGCCAGTTGGCGGCACTGACGGCGGCGCAGTGGCTGTTCAACCTCCAGCTCGAACTGGGGTTGTGTTACCTTGCCGTGGGCGTGTCCGTCATGGGCAATATGGTCGCAATCTTCATCTTTCCCGAAAACAAGCGCCTGTCGGAATACGAAAACCTGCTGATGCTGATGTTCGACCTGCTTCAGCTTTGTTTCCTGCTGTTCCTGAACGGCGGCTTGCACAACCCCTTTGCCCTTCTCGTGCTGGGCCCGGTCACGGTGTCAGCGGCGGTTCTGACCCTGCGTTCCACTTTGCTGCTGGGCGGGACCGCAGTTGCGCTGATCACCGCCATGGCGGTCTGGCACGTGCCACTTCAGACGGTCGACGGTCAGGTGCTGCGCCTGCCGGACATCTTCATCTTTGGCCAATGGGCGGCGATCAGTATCGCGCTTGTCTTCATCTCGATCTATGCGCGCCGCATCACACACGAGATGCACGCCATGTCCGACGCGCTGGCCGCCACGCAGATGGCACTGGCCCGCGCACAGAAACTGAACGACCTGGGCGGCGTCATCGCAGCGACCGCGCATGAACTGGGCACGCCGCTGGCGACGATCAAGCTTACCTCCTCAGAGCTGATCGAAGAGCTTGAAGACCGGCCGGAATTGCAGGAGGACGCGCGCCTGATCCGCCAACAGGCCGACCGCTGCAGCGACATCCTGCGGTCGATGGGTCGGGTCGGAAAGGACGATCTGCACATGCGTCAGGCGCCGCTGGTCGAGGTCATCCGAGAGGCGGCGGAACCGCATCAGGGCCGCGGCAAGGACATCCATATCGAAGAAGGCCCCGGCGCGGGCGGGTCGCAGGCCCAACCGCAGATCCTTCGCCGCCCCGAGGTGATCCACGGGTTGCGCAACCTGATCCAGAACGCCGTTGATTTTGCCCGCGCCAACATATGGATCGAGGCGATGTGGACCGAAACGCGCGTGTCGATCCGCATCATCGACGACGGGCAGGGCTTTCCACCCCACCTGATCGGGCGGATCGGCGATCCCTTCGTGCGCCAGCGGCGCAGCGCCGCCGAACGCCGGTCCCGTCCGGAATACGAAGGCATGGGACTGGGCCTGTTCATCGCCAAGACCCTGCTGGAACGCACCGGCGCCGAACTGAGCTTTGCCAATGGCTCGGACCCGTTCCTGCCCTCGACCGAACAGGGCGAGCGGCGGGGCGCCATCGTCGAAGTCATCTGGCCCCGCGCCAAGATCGTGTCGAGCGCGGGCCAGCGCGGCGTCGCCATCGGCGAGAACAGGCCGCTTGAAATATGACCCCGTGCACGTGACAAAGTTAACATCTTCTTAACGGAATTTTGCGCAAGCTGAAACCTGCTTGTGACAGATGTGACGGGGACGAGTTTGAACATTTTAATGGCGCTTTCCGTCGGCGGTGCGGCCGGACTCGCTGCTGTGATCGGCGCCTGGATACTGATCCACCGCAACGGCGACGTGCACACCGTCACTAGGCCCCCCGGATCCGAAGACCGGATCGAATTCCTCATGCGGGCCGGGCGCATTCATAGCGCCAGCGCGTCCGGGCGCCAGCTTCTTGCAGGGGTGCGGTTCGAGGATTCGGGCTGGGACAGTATTCATGCCCTCTTTGCCCCCGTATTTCCCGATCTGCCCGCTGCCGAGCCGCGGAAATCCCGGTTGTTTGCAGCCGCGGATCTGCCCGATACCACGCTCTCGCTCCGGGTCGAGGCCGACAGCCTGAGGATCGAAGTTGCCGCGCGCGCGCCTACGGCGGCCGAAAGGATGCAGTTCATCCTGCAATGCGCCGAACTCGACATGCTGCGCGTCACCATGGCGTCGATCCCCAGCCCGCTGTGGGAAAGCGACGAAAATGGCCGTGTCATCTGGGCCAATGACGCCTACCGCGATCTGTCCGACCGGGTCGGCCTGGATTCCCAGGGCGCCCCGCTGTTCGACATCGCGATGCCGGACGGCCCGGATCCGGCACGCCTGCGCGCCCATGTGCGGGACAGGACGAATCTCGACGCCCCCTGCTGGTTCGAAATTACCTCGCGCCAGTCCAACGGCACCTGGCTGCACCACGCGATCGACATCGACGCCGTGGTCAGGGCCGAGACGGCTCAGCGCAACTTTGTCCAGACCCTGACAAAGACCTTCGCCCACCTGCCCATCGGTCTTGTGGTGTTTGACCGGAACCGTCGGCTGGCGTTGTTCAATCCAGCCCTGATCGATCTCACCTCGCTGCCGCCGGATTTTCTCAGCAGACGACCGAACCTGCTGTCCTTCTTTGACCATATGCGCGAAAATCGCATGATGCCCGAACCGAAGAACTATTCGGGCTGGCGCGAACAGATGGCCGAACTGGTCGCCGCCGCGTCGGACGACCGATACGGCGAAATCTGGTCGCTGCCGTCCGGGCTCACCTACAAGATCACCGGACGTCCGCATCCCGACGGTGCCATCGCCTTCCTGATCGAGGATATCAGCGCCGAAATCTCGCTCACGCGCCGGTTCCGCGCCGAAATGGAACTCAGCCAGTCGGTTCTGGACGCGATGGACGATGCGGTTGCCGTATTTTCGCATCTTGGCGTGCTCACCTTCTGCAACAGCGCCTATCGCGACCTGTGGAAATCCGACCCGGACAGCGCCTTTGCCGAAATGACCGTGCTCGATGCGACCAGCCACTGGCAGGCGTCCTGCGAGCCTAGCCCGATCTGGAGCGACCTGCGCGATTTCGTGCTCGAAGGGCAGGATCGCGCCTCGTGGGATGCGGAACTGACGCTGCGCAACGGGCTCACGCTTGATTGCAAGGTCGAACCGGTGGCCGGCGGCGCCACCGTGGTCTGTTTTTCCTGGTCCCGGCCTCAGGTCATCCGCACGCCACAAGGTCTCAGTCTGACCAGCGAAGGTTGATCCGGGTTGCAGCTCTCTGCAGGGCAGGTAAAGCTGGCAGACATGACACCAGTCCGCACCCCCCTCCTATCCGTGCCGTATCGTGAACCGCAGGCCCCCGGCCGACCTGCACCGGTGGCGGGATGACGCTGGCCTTTCTGACGGCTGCGGGCTGGGACGGGGCAAGGGCGACGCCGCTGGCCGGCGACGCTTCGACCCGGCGTTATACCCGTCTAGACCGCGATGGCGCGCAGGCGATCCTCATGCAGGATACCGGAGGCGACGTTGCGCTTTTTGCCCGCCTTGCCCGCCACCTGACCGGTCTTGGCCTCAGCGCCCCGCTGATCCTGGCCGAAGATGCGCCCGGTGGCCTGCTGCTGATTGAGGATCTGGGCGACGGCCTGTTCGCCCGGCTTACCGCTGCGGACCCGGCCCGGGAAGCCCCGCTTTACCTTGCTGCCACCGACACGCTTCTGGACCTGCATCGCCATCAGCCGCCCGCGCTGGATGCGGCGACGCCCGGGCGGTTGGCGGGGATGACCGACCTTTCCTTTGATTGCTACGTGACCCAGGCGACCGGGGCGCCGCAGCCGCAGGCGCGGGATGCCTGCATCGATGCCTTGCAGGCGGCGCTTGCCGCGCACGCGCCCGAAACGGACGTGATGATCCTGCGCGATTTCCATGCCGAGAACCTGATTTGGCTGCCGGATCGCAGCGGGGCGGCGCGGACCGGGCTGCTTGACTTTCAGGATGCTTTGCAAGGCCACTGCGCCTATGATCTCGCCTCGCTGCTGACTGATGTGCGCCGCGATGTGTCGCCCGAAACCGCCGATCTGGCGATCCGTCACTACGTTTCCGGGGCCGGTCTGCCCGATGCCGCCTTCCGCACCGCACTGGCCGTGCTGGGCGCCCAGCGCAACCTGCGCATCCTCGGGGTCTTTGCCCGGCTGGCCGCACAGGGCAAACCACGTTATCTGAACCTCATGTACCGCGTCTGGCGCCACCTTGAGGCGGACCTGTCCCACCCGGCCCTGTCGCGGTTGGCCGCGCTGCTGCGCCCCGTCCTGCCGCCCCCCGACCCGGCCATTCTTGCCAGACTGAGGCTCTCATGCCCGACTCCATAATGCTTTTCGCAGCCGGGTTCGGCACCCGTATGGGCGCGCTGACCGCAGACCGGCCCAAACCGTTGATCCCGGTGGGGGGCCGCGCCCTGATCGACCATGCGCTGGACATCGCGGCGGCGCATGGCCCGCTGCGCCGGGTTGTGAACACGCATTACCGGGCCGACCAGATTGCGGCGCACCTGGCCGACAGGGGTGTCAGCCTGTCGCGCGAACATCCCGAAATCCTTGATACCGGGGGCGGACTGCGCGCCGCGCTGCCCCTGCTGGGGCCGCAACCGGTGTTCACACTGAACACGGATGCCGTCTGGTCGGGACCGAACCCGCTTGACCTGCTTGCGCAGGCCTGGGACCCGGCGCGGATGGATGCCCTGCTGCTGTGCGTATCACCAGAGCAGGCGCTGGGCCGGACCGGGGTCGGCGATTTCCATTTGTCGGACGGGCGGCTGACCCGGGGCGGCGATCTTGTCTATACCGGTGCCCAGATCCTGCGCACCGACGGGCTGTCCGACATTCCGGACCCGGTGTTCTCGTTGAACCTGCTGTGGAACGGAATGCAGGCCCGGGGGCGGCTGTACGGGGTCACATACCCCGGGCGGTGGTGCGATGTGGGCCACCCCGAAGGCATCGCGCTGGCTGAAACCCTGCTAACCGATGTATGACCGCGGTCATAACCCCCGCCTGTTCGGCCTCGCGCCCGGCGTCGATTTTCCGCAGGCGCTGGTCGATGGCCTGAGGACGCGCCTTTGTGGCCAGCCACCCGAGGCGATGGCCCGGGTCGAGCTGATCGTGAACACCCACCGCATGGCCCGCCGCCTGCGCGACATCTTTGACGCCGGGCCGCCGGGGTTCCTGCCGCGCATCCGGCTGCTGACCGACCTGTCCGCGCCGGACCTGCTGCTGCCCGAGCCGGTGCCGCCCCTGCGGCGCAGGCTGGAACTGGTCCGGCTGGTCGCGACGCTGCTGGACCGACAGCCGGACCTTGCCCCGCGCGCCGCGCTTTACGATCTGGCCGACAGCCTGGCCGCGCTGATGGACGAGATGCAGATCGAGGGTGTGCCACCCGACCGGATCGCCGCGCTGGACGTGACGGACCAGTCGGGGCACTGGGACCGCGCCCTGACCTTCCTGCGCATCGTTCAGGGGTTTTTCGACATGTCCGGGACCGCGCCGGACGCAGGCGCATTGCAGCGGATCGCGCTGGAACAGAGACTGCATTTGTGGGAAACGACCCCGCCGCAGCATCCGGTGATCGTTGCGGGGTCCACCGGATCGCGCGGCACGACGGCACGACTGATCCGCGCAGTGGCCTGTCTGCCGCAAGGCGCCGTGGTCCTGCCCGGGTTTGATTTCGACATGCCCGCCGCCGTCTGGGACCAGCTGAACGATGGCCTGACCGCAGAGGATCACCCCCAGTTCCGATTTGCCGCCCTGCTTTGCGCGCTAGACCTTGGTCCGGATGTCATCCGCCGCTGGAGCGATGCCGCCCCGCCGCGCGAAGGCCGCAATCGCCTGATCTCGCTTGCGCTGCGCCCCGCGCCGGTGACCAGCCAATGGCTTACCGAAGGACCCGGCCTGCCACCTCTCGACAGCGCGACGCAGGATATGACCCTGGTCGAGGCACCGTCGACCCGCGAAGAGGCGCTTGCCATCGCGCTGCGCCTGCGCCAGGCGGCAGAGGACGGTCAGACCGCCGCGCTGATCACGCCCGACCGGATGTTGTCACGGC
>JAGXGV010000107.1 GCA_024636635.1 Puniceibacterium sp. | reverse complement strand
CAATGGACCCGGGCCGAGGCAGATCGGCCCTGGCCACCGATGCAGGACTGATCGACCCCGCCACAACCGCATTTGCCGCCAGTCGCCAACGCCCCCTTGCCAGCCCGGCTCCAAGGCCGTCTAAATCGCCGCAAACCTCGGGGGGCGAAATGGCCAGCATCAAAGACACATCTGCCATCAGTGCCGCGACGCTGCGCAAGCGCATCTGGGGCTGGTTCTTCTTTGACTGGGCCAGTCAGCCCTACAACACACTGCTCATCACCTTCATCTTTGCACCCTATGTCAACGAACTGATGGGCGACGGCACCGCCGCGCAAACAGCCTGGGGGTTCGGCATCGGCGCGGCGGGGGTGGTGATTGCCCTTCTTGCCCCCGTGCTCGGCGCGCTGGCGGACACCGGAGGCAACCGGCTACGCTGGATCTGGCTGTTCTCGGCGCTTTATGTGATCGGCTCGGGCATGCTTTGGTTTGCCGCCCCGCTCGACTTCAACCTGCTGACGACGCTTTTCTTCTTTGCCATCGGGCTGATCGGGATGGAGTTCGCCACGATCTTCACCAATGCCATGCTGCCCGATCTTGGCCCCAAGGACCAGATCGGCAGGATTTCGGGCAACGGCTGGGCGTTCGGCTATGTCGGCGGGCTGATGACACTCGTGATCATGCTGGTTTTCTTTGCCGAAAGCGCGACCACCGGAAAGACCTTCGTCGGCCTGTCACCGGTGTTCGGGCTGGACCCGGACCTGCGCGAAGGCACCCGCTTTGTCGGGCCGCTCACCGCGATCTGGTACGCGGTCTTCATGATCCCCTTCTTTGTCTTCGTCCGCGACCCGCGCGCGAAACCCGCGCCGCGGGGCGCCGTGGCCAAGGCATTGCGCGACCTCAAGGCGACGCTTCGACGCCTGCCGCGGACCCCGTCGCTATTCGCCTATCTCGGATCGTCGATGTTCTACCGCGACGCGCTGAACGGGATGTATGCCTTTGGCGGCATCTACGCGTCCGGCGTGCTGGGCTGGACGGTGGTGGATGTCGGCGTCTTCGGCATCGTCGCCATCATTGCCGGTGCGGTGTTCGCCTGGCTTGGCGGCAAGGCGGATGCACGGTTCGGCCCCAAGCCGGTGATCACCGCCTGCATCCTGATCCTGACCGCCGTGGCTGTGGCCATCGTCCTGATTTCCCGCACCAGCGTCCTCGGGCTGCCCGTCGATCCGACGTCGATACTGCCCGATATCGCATTCTATGTCATTGGCGCGCTCATCGGTGCGGCGGGCGGGGTGATCCAGTCCGCCAGCCGCACGATGATGGTGCGCCAGGCCGATCCGGCCCGCATGACCGAGGCGTTCGGCCTGTATGCGCTGGCCGGAAAGGCGACCAGCTTCATCGCGCCGATGCTGATCGGAGTGGCGACATATCTCAGCGGATCACAGCAAGTTGGGGTTTCGCCGCTGATCGGCCTTTTCGTCGTGGGGTTGTTTCTGCTAGTCTGGGTGAAACCCGACGGAGATCGAGCAGCATGATCCGACCCTTCCTGACCTTCACGCTTCTGACGGCCCTTGCGGCGTGCGGAGGAGAGCGTCCTTCGCAGAACCTTCAATCCATGGCGCGCAGCGGCCCTGCTGCTACGGCGGTGCCAGTGTCCGGCGTGGTGTCCAGCAAAAGTGCTAAGCAATTGTTCGGCTATGAACCTGCGCCGTCGCCGCAGCGTTCCGAACCGTTTGGCAGCTATTCCAAAGGTTGCGCGGCCGGCAATGTCCAGTTGCCGGAAACCGGTCCGACCTGGCAGGCGATGCGCCTGTCGCGCAACCGGAACTGGGGGCAGCCGACCACGATCGATTTCCTTCAGGACCTGTCGCGCAAGGCGGCGCAACAGCCGGGCTGGTCCGGGCTTTACGTCGGTGACATAAGCCAGCCGCGCGGCGGCCCGATGCTGACCGGTCATGCCAGCCACCAGATCGGCCTGGATGCCGACATCTGGATGCTGCCGCCCACTTCACTGACCCGCAGCCAGGCCGAGCGCGAGAATATCTCGTCCATCTCGATGCAGCGGACCAGGGGGGCCTATGTCAACGATGGCTGGACGCGCCAGCATCACGAGATCGTCAAGGCCGCCGCAAGCGATCCGCGGGTTGCGCGGATCTTCATCTTTCCGGGTGCCAAGGTACAGATGTGCCAGAACGAATCGGGCGACCGCAGTTGGTTGCGCAAGGTCCGTCCCTGGTACGGCCACCATTACCATTTCCACGTGCGTCTGGCCTGTCCGGCCGGGGCTGCGGGCTGTATCGATCAGACGCCGCCCCCGGCAGGCGACGGTTGCGCCGATGCGCAGGACTGGGTCAACAACATCCTCAATCCGCCGCCGCCCAGACCCCGTGATCCCGATGCACCGGCGCCGACACCCAAGCGCGAACTCACCCTGAACGATCTGCCCGGTCAATGCTCGGGCGTTCTCGCATCGCGTTAGGTGCGGCGCTTGCGGCCCTTCTGACACTGGGTGTGTCGGCAGAGCCGACCGGGCCCGCGCAGTTCATCGACAGCTTTACCTGGGTGGTCGAGGACCCAGACTTCGGCGGGTTCTCGGGTCTCGAGGTCAGCGACGACGGCAAGAGCTTTACCGCGATCAGCGACCGGGCCCATATCGTGACCGGCCGCTTCGACCGTATCGGCGGGCGCATCAGCCGCATCGCCTCGGGCCCCATCCGCGCGCTCAGGGATACCGGCGGCGGCAGACTGCGGCCCCAAGCAGGCGACAGCGAAGGGCTGGCAATCGGCGCTGACGGGCGGACCTATGTCTCGTTCGAGGGCATCACACGTGTCTGGGATTACACTGCCGAGACCCCCGTGCCGCTGCCGTTGACGCGCGGTTTCCGCGAAATGCAAATCAATTCCGGTCTAGAAGCGCTGGCCATCGACGACCGCGGCTGGCTTTACACCCTGCCCGAGAGGTCCGGCGCGCTGACGCAGGGTTTCCCGGTCTACCGTTATCGCGACGGCACCTGGGACCAGCCATTCTCGATACCGCGCTTCGGTGGATTCCTGGTGGTGGGTGCGGATTTCGGCCCCGACGGTCGGCTCTACGTGCTTGAACGCAATTTCACCGGGCTCAGCTTTCTAAGCCGCGTGCGCCGGTTCGATGTGACCGAAACAGCCATCAGCCAGGGCGAAATCCTGCTGGAATCAGGCAATGGCCAGTTCGACAACCTCGAAGGTCTGTCCGTCTGGCGGGGCGGACAGGGCCTCATCCGGCTTACCATGATCTCGGACGATAATTTCAAGTTCTTTCAGCGCACCCAGTTCGTGGAATACGCTGTTACGGAATGACTTGCGTGGACGGGGCGCAGGCGCTAAGGCGCACGCGTCCCCATCCGGGGGCCAAGTCCCCGCAACCTTGGAAAAACGGGCCACATACATGACACGTCATCACCTTCCGGGCATCCTGGCCATGGCGGCCATTGTCCTTGCCTCAAACATCCTCGTGCAGTTCCTGTTCGGAAACTGGCTCACCTGGGGGGCGTTCACCTATCCCCTGGCCTTTCTGGTCACCGACCTGATGAACCGCATCTACGGCGTGCGGGCCGCCCGTCAGGTGGTCTTTGCGGGCTTTGTCGTGGGCATCGTCTGTTCACTGATCGGCACGCAGATCATGGGGGAATTCGGCCCCCTGGTCACCTGGCGCATCGCTTGCGGGTCGGGCCTTGCCTTTCTGACCGCGCAGATGCTGGACGTCGCGATCTTTGACCGCCTGCGTGACGGTGCCTGGTGGCGTGCGCCGCTGGCCTCGACTCTGATCGGATCGTCCGTGGACACTGCGCTGTTCTTCACCATCGCATTTTCCGGCGCGCTAAGCTTCCTTGAACCGGGCAATGACGTCTCCTGGGCGGCCGAGGCGTTGCCCTTGCTGGGCGTCGGTCCCGTCGTACCGCTGTGGGTGTCGCTTGCAGTTGCCGACTGGAGCGTGAAGCTGGCCTTGGCACTGGTCGCGCTGATCCCGTTCCGTATGATCGTTTCAAAGGCAGCAAACAGAAAAATCCTGGCCTGAGGGAAAAAAACGCTTTGCGATTCAAAACTCTCGTGCCACCTTTTCTTCAGGTTCAACAAACTTGAAAGGAGGTGATCCAGTGTCGAGAGAAACATTGGAGAGAGGTGTCGGAACAGTTCGGAGGAAGGCGCCCTAGGGCAAACCCTTGGGTTAAAACCCCCGAATTGGTGTGCGCCTAACCGGCCCCACCTCCTGAATTCTCGAAGGGCCGCCCGACGATCGGGCGGCCCTTTTTGACGGTGCCACGGAACGGACAATGTTACGGATCAACGACAGGATTTCGATCGAGGACTGGGAGCTGACGGAACAGTTCGTCCGTGCCTCGGGGCCGGGCGGTCAGAACGTGAACAAGGTGTCTTCTGCGGTGGAACTGCGCTTCGAGGCAGAGCGTTCGCCCAACCTGCCGCCTCCGGTTAAGATCCGCCTGCGCAAGCTGGCCGGTCGCCGCTGGTCCAAGGAGGGCGCGCTTGTCCTGCAAGTGGACGAGACCCGCAGCCAGGTCCGCAACCGCGAGATCGCGCGGGACAGGCTGGCCGACCTGATCCGGCAGGCCTGCGAAAAGCCAAAACGCCGGATTCCAACAAAGCCGACGCTTGGCTCCAAGAGGCGCCGCCTTCAGGCCAAGAAAGTCCGGGGCGAGGTCAAGTCTCTGCGCGGAAAGGTCGACGGCGAAAGTTGAGGTCGCAGGCGGAAAATCTCCGCCAGTATGTCCGGTTCCTCATCCGGAACAGGCCCTGCGGGCGCGGAGCCCAACCAGCGATTGATGCGTCAGGAAGGCTGTAACGGGGATGGGGGCGCTGCCCGTGCGTTGGTTGCATAGAAAATATCATTGGTGGCGATTAGCGTGTTGGCTCCAAGATTGTTGACCAAGTCGGTCGGCTCTCGCGGTCAAATTGAATGTTGGACAGCCGTGTAAGGCGTCCGCCTTTACACAATACGCATCCTCAGGCGCGACTTCTGCAACCGGCCCAGGGACTAAGCCGCTCGCGCGGCAATGGCGCTTGCGGCTGGTGGCGTGAGTTGCCCTTAGCATTGTGCATTTTGCGAACTGGCTGACCTGCCTGACGATTGGGGTTTCTCAATCGTCAATCAGGAGGTTCCCAT
>JAGXGV010000106.1 GCA_024636635.1 Puniceibacterium sp. | reverse complement strand
CGCGATGGTGGTGATAAAGGAAAACTGTCCTGCGATGACCAGCGGCAGGCCGGGGCGCAACGCCTCGACATACAGGCCGCTGACATCCTGGACGAGCCCGGCCACCCGTGAGGAAAACACCAGGATCGAGATGCCCAGAACAATCCCCGGCACCACCAGCGGCAGCAGCATCAGCACGTACAGCAGCCCCCGCCCGCGAAAGCTGTAGCGGTTGAACAGAAAGGCATTGGTCGTGCCGACGGTCACCGCCAGCAGCGACACCCAGAAGGCGATAAAAACCGAGGTCCAGATCGACGACAGGATCCGTCGTTCGTGGAACAACCCGATCTGCGGCCGTTCGTCGCCAAAGAACCAGCCCCAGGTGAAACCCTCCCACGGCAACGAAGGGAACTGGCTGTCGTTGAAGGCAAAGACCGACACGGTGACCAGCGGCAGCGCCAGCCACAGGAAGAACACCACAACATAGGCGTTGTAGATCGCGCGGAACCCGCGCGGCTGCGGGATCGACGGGATCATGCGCCTTCCCCCATGGTGCGTTCAAGCGTCTGGCCGGACAGGCGCAGCATCCCCCAGACGATCAGCGAACTGGCCCCCAGCAGGCAGAAGCCGAAGGCGGCGCCAAGTTCCCAGTTGAAGCGGACGATGAACTGGGAATAGATCAGCTGCGTGAACCACAGCGAATCCTTGCCGCCCAGCATCGTGGGGGTGAGGTAGTTACCAAGGCTCAGCATGAAAACCACGATGCAGCCCGAAACGATGCCGGGCATGGCATGCGGAATCACGATTTCGCGCAGGACGGAAAAGCCATTTCCGCCAAGGTCATAGCCCGCCTCGATCACCGCGTCGTCCAGGCTTTCGAGTGTGGTGGTCAGCGGCACCACCATGAACAGCATCGAGGTATAGACCAGCCCCAGCATCATCGCGGCGTCATTGTACAGCATCTCGACCGGCTGGTCGGCCAGCCCGGCCCATTGCAGCATGTTGCTGATCACGCCGGTTTCACGCAGCAGGATGATCCAGCCGAAGGTGCGCACCAGTTCGGACACCCAGAACGGGATCAGGCACAACAGGAACAGCGATGCCTGCGAACGGCCCCGGGCGATCTTGGCGATGTAGTAGCTGATCGGAAAGCCGATGATCAGCGTGATCAGCGTTGCCAGAACCGACATGATGGCGGTCCGCGCGAAGGTCATGAGATACAGCGGCTGCGTGAAGAAATCGCCGTAGTTCTGAAGGCTGGGCGCGTATTCGCCAGGGCCGGTGCGGGCGCGCAGCGACACCAGCGCCATGTCGATATGCGGGATGATGATCAGCAGCCCCAGCCACAACACCAGCGGTGCCAGCAGCAGGAAAAAGCCCAAGCGCCGCGTCATGCGCGGGTGCCCGCGAAACACAGCGACTGGTCGCGCCCCCAGCCGACGTGGACCTGCGCGCCCTTGTCAAGGTCGGCAAAGGCGGCGGACTGGGGCAGGGCGACGTCGATTTCCGCGCCTGAAACCGGGTCGCGCACCAGCACGCGGGAATTGGCGCCGTTGAACAGCAGGGCGGTGACCTGAACGGCGATCTGGTTGGCGTCGCCTTCGACCGCATGGACGGAATGGGCAAGGGTGATCGCCTCGGGGCGCACGAAGATTTCGACCTTGTCACCTTGCGACAGGCCGGTGCCGCGGGCGTGCAGGGTCAGGCCCGCATCGGTGCGCACCTCGGCCTCGCTGCCGCGCGCGGCGGTCACGCGGCCGGTCCAGCGGTTCGCCTCGCCGACGAAACCGGCGACAAAGGCGGTGGCAGGGTTGTAATAGAGGTCGCGCGCCGCGCCGACCTGTTCAAAGGCCCCGGCATTCATCACGGCGACGGAATCCGACATAACCAGCGCCTCGCCTTGATCGTGTGTGATATAGACAAAGGTTGTGTCGAATTCGGCCTGAAGCGCCTTCAGTTCGATCTTCATCTTTTCGCGCAGCTTGAGGTCAAGCGCGCCAAGCGGTTCATCCAGCAGCAGCACATCCGGTTCCAGCACCATGCAGCGGGCAATCGCCACGCGCTGCCGCTGTCCGCCGGACAGTTCGGACACCTTGCGCGTGCCGATGTCGGGAAGCTGGATGCGTTCCAGAACCTCGCCGGTGCGGCGGGTGATTTCGGCCTTGGCGACACCCTGACGGCGCAGGCCATAGCCGATGTTTTCGGCCACGTTCATCATCGGGAACAGGGCAAGATGCTGGAACACCATGTTCACCGGGCGTCTGTTGGGCGGCACGCCCAGCATCGAGCGGCCCTTTATAAGAATGTCGCCCGAGGTGGGTTCAAGAAATCCGGCGATCATCCGCATGATCGTGGTCTTGCCACAGCCCGACGGGCCGAGGATGGAAAAGAACGATCCTGCGGGCACGGAAAAGTCCACGGATCTGACGGCGGTCATCGTGTCGAACCGTTTGGTCAGGGCACGACATTCAAGGTCCGGTGCGCGGTCCGCGGTCATCGGGTAATCCTTTGGCAGGTCGGCGGCCCGGACTGATGCCGGGCCGCCTTTGGTCAATTCACGGCTTAGCTGGCGGCCTGCACACGGTCCAGCGTTTCGCCCTCGATCCGCTCGATCTCGGCGGGGACGGGGGGATACCAGCGGATGTTGTCCACCGCTTCGGGCGGAAAGCTGGTCTGGTACTGCGCCTTGAGCGCGTCGTTGACGAATTCGTCCGCACCCTGCGACGCGGTGAAGTTGCCGGCCTCTTCGGTGATCATCGCGGCGATTTCGGGCTGCATGACGAAGTTGATCCAGTCATAGGCGGCATCGTCGGCGCGCCCTTGTGCGGGCAGCACGAAGGTATCGACCCAACCCAGCGCACCGGATGCGGGGGCGACAAAGTTGATGTCGGGATTGTCGGTGTTCAGCTTCCAGCCGCCGGTGTCCCAGGCCATCGCCGCCACGGTTTCACCCGACCGCATGAGGTTGATCAGCTCGTCGCCGCCGCTCCAGTAAGCTTTGACCACCGGCTTGCATTCGACCAGCTTGGCCTCGACCTGATCGAGGATGTCCTGATAGGCGGCGGTGTCGCCATAGGCGGCAAACGGGTCAAGACCCATGGCAAAGGCAAAGCCGATCAGCGTCGGCCGCTTGAGCCGGTAGGTGACCTTGCCCATGAGGTCCTCGTTGCAGAGGTCGGTGTAGTCGGCGACCGACCCGGCCTCGGCCGCGTTCACGATCAGCCCCGAGGTGCCCCAGACATGCGGCACGCCGTAGACGTCGCCATCGACGGTAGTGTTCGCCTTCGTCGCCTCGAGCATCGACGGGGTGATCTGCGCGGTGTCGATTTTCGACATGTCGATGGGTTTGTAGATGCCGAACTCGGCCTGCGGGCCGGCAATGCGGTCCTGGCTGGGCTGGGCAAGGTCAAAGCCGCCGCCGCCGGTGGCGCGCAGCTTGGCAACCATTTCCTCGTTGTTGGACAGGGTCACTTCGACGGTGTGGCCGGTCGCTTCTTCGAATTTCTCGATCACGGCGTCGGGGGCATAGCCGCCCCAGGTCAGCAGGCGCAGCGTATCAGCATGGGCCGGTGCGGCCAGCACCAGAAGCGCGACGGTGCAGGTCAGATAGCTTTTTGGTGTCATGGTGTTTTCTCCCAGATGGTACGGACAGTAACGCCCTATGACCCCAGAGTGTAAAGACTCTGTAACAGCGGACACCCGAGATTTAATATTTGTCCGCATTTGTCTGCGGTCATGGCCCCGGCAGAGCGTTTCGCCGGGCTCAGACAGCCTTGCGCTGGCTGGTGTGGCTCGCTGGTGTGTCGGAGGATGCCGCCAGCACCTTTTACCCGGCCCTGCGCATCCTGCATGTCTGGCCGGCCCTGTGCGTCCTGCGCGTTGAACCGGGCCGGCCGCTGTCGGTGCCCCGCTGTCGTGCGGCGTCAGTCCATGCGCATGGCTTCTGTTTCGATCAGCAGCGTGACCTCGTCCCCGACCAGCCCGTTGTCGACGCCATAGGTCATGCCGAAATCGCTGCGCTCAAGACTGCCGCGGATCGACAGGCCAAGAACGAACCGCTGGTGACCGAAGGGATACGGCCCCTCGCCGACCAGCGTCACGTCCAGCGTCAGCGGCTGCGTCTCGCCCAGCAGCGTCAGTTCGCCGGTGACGGTTCCCGACGTGGCATCCGCCGCTTCGCCGCTGTCGGCGGTGAAGGTGAAGGTCGGAAATTCCGTGACATTCAGGAAATCGCCGCTGCGGACATGTTCATCGCGCGCCTCGTTCTTGGTATCAAGGCTGTCTGCGGTCACTGTCACCTCCACATCCGACAGTTCCTGCGTCTCCATGTCATAGGTGAAGCTGCCCGAGACATCTCCGAACAGGCCAAGCGTGTCGGCATAGCCAAGATGCTGGATCATGAACGCCACCGCGGTGTGTTCGGGGTCAAGTTCGTAGCGATGCGGTTCTGCCGCGGCGGGCAGGGCGATCGCGGTGCAGAGGGCGGTGCTGAGTGTGGCCAGGGCAAGACTGCGGCACATGGGACGCTCCTTTGTGTCGTGTTTTGTCAGGGTCGCTTGATGGACCCGAGACTAAAAGATAACGCAAATGGCCGGTCAGGCAACACTGCAGGCAGCGGTGTGGTTGCGTGCCGCCGCAGGGGGTGAAAGAGTGGCGGCAAGTGCCGAGGTGTCAGGAGCCGCATGCCAGATCACGAAGGACCGCCCGGCATTGGCTGTGCGACCTGGAATATCCACCGTGCCCGCGGGGCGGACGGTCGCATCGATGCCGGACGGATCGAGCGAGTGATCGGTCACGACATTGCCGCCACGCTCCCGGATATCCTTGCCCTTCAGGAAGCTGATGGCGAGGAGCCGCCTTATCCCGGCCTGCTTGATCTGGCCCGGATCGAGGCGTCCACCGGGCTGACCTGCGTCCACGGCCCGCCTGATACCCGCCGGGGGCCGCACAGCGACGGCTTTCTTGGCAATATCCTGTTTCTGCATCCCGGGTTCGAGATCCGCAGCCTTGGGCTGGTGGATCTGCCGGGGCACTATCCCCGGGGCGCATTGGTGGCCGAGACCCGGCGCGACGGTCGGGACCTGCGCATCATCGCGACGCACCTGTCGCTGGCGCAATGGCTGAGGGTGGTGCAGATGCGCACGCTGGGACAGCATGTGGCGCGCCGGCCACCGATGCGCACGCTGCTGTTGGGTGACCTGAACGAATGGCGGCCCTGGGGCGGTCTGGCGCTGTCGCGCCGGTTCTTTGGAACCTGCCTGCGCGGTGCGGCCGTCGCCAGTTTCCCGGCGAGGTGCGCGTTTCTGCCGCTTGACCGGATTCTGACGGACGGTCCGGTGGCGCCGACCGGGGTTCGGGCACTGGACGGTCCGGAGATCCGTATGGCGTCGGATCACCGCCCGCTGATCGGGCGCATATAGACCTGCCCGCTGATCGGGCGCATTTGGACCGCCCGCTTTCAGTGGTCCGTGGCTCACGTTGCGATCACAGCATGCGGATGTTGGTGTCACGTCGCTTGACATCGCGCTGTGGCACCTAACTGTGTGGGAATGGAACACGATACCCTTCCCACAGCCAAGGCGCCGTTCTTCGCGCGCCCCGCCATGAGCCGCGCGCAGGCGCAGGGGGCCGCGCTTGGGCTTTTGCTGGCGGGGATGGTGTTCGCCATGGCCCGCACACTTGATCCGACCGACAGTCTTGCGCCGACGGTCATGGCCGTGGGGCTGTTTCTGGCATCGGGTGCCCTCGCCTTGCATGCCATGACGCCCATGGGCTTTGCCAACCCCGAGTTCGGGGCGCCGAACGCCGTCACGCTTTTGCGGCTTGCGCTGGTGTGTACCATGGCGGTGGGGCTGGTGCGCGACGAGTTGCTGACCGAGACCGGACTCGTGGTCTTTGCCATCGCGGTGCTTGCGCTGGCGCTGGACGGTCTTGACGGCTGGCTGGCCCGGCGCAGCGGGCTGTGGTCGCCCTTTGGCGCGCGCTTCGACATGGAGGTGGATGCGGCGCTGGGCTGCATGCTGTCGCTGGTCCTGATGGTTGCGGGCCGCGCCGGTCCCGAGATTCTGATCCTGGGGTTCAGCCGCTATGCCTTTCGCGCAGCGGGGCAAATGTTGCCGTGGCTGCGTGCGCCCCTGCCTGACAGGTTGGGGCGAAAGGCGGTCTGCGTCGTCCAGATCGGGGCGCTTTGCCTGCTGTTGCTGCCGGGTCTGCCGCCGCCGCTGGCACGGGGAATTGCCCTGAGTGCCGCCGGGCTGCTGCTGTGGTCCTTTGGCCGCGACATCCTGTACCTTGCGCGGCAGCGATGAGCCGTCCTTCCGTGCACAGGCTTTGGCCGCGGCTTCGGCGGCCCCTGACAGCCTGTGTGCTGCTTTACCTGCTGCTGGCGCTGCCGAACGGGCCGCTGGGGTTCTTCGAAGCCTTCGGCACGATGCCGCTGGAATGGCCGGTGGTTGTTCTGGGCCTGCTCCTGCTGCCACCGGCCTGGCGCGGGCGGACCCTGATTGCTGCCACGCTGACTGTTGTGGTGATGGCGCTGCTGCTGCTCAAGGCGGCGGATATCGGGATGTTGTCCTCGCTCAACAGGCCGTTCAACGCTGTGGTGGACATGTTCCTGATCCGGGCGGGGCTGAATGTGCTGGCGGGCAGCATCGGAACGGCGGCGGTGCTGGCTTTGGTGGCTCTGGCTGCGCTGGCGTTCGCCGGGCTGACCGTCGGCGTCTTCCTGTCGCTGCGGCATCTGTCCGGCCTGCGCACCCCGTCGCGCGCGCGCCTGCCTGCCGGGGCCATTCTGGTGGTTGCCGCTGCGCTGTGGCTGGCCGATCTGGGACAGGCGCGCGGCCTTTGGCAGGTGCCGGTTGACCCATTGGGACGGGCGCTGAACGCGCGCATCGCGTCGGCGCATCTGACGCGCAGCGCGGCCGCATTGACCGACCTGCGTGCCTTTCGGATTGCTGCGGCACGCGACCCCTATGCCGACAACACCAGGCTGTTCGATGAGACCGGCGGGCATGATGTCATCATCCTGTTCATCGAAAGCTACGGGCGGTCGAGCTTTGACAACCCGCTTTATGCCGAAACCCATGTGCCGACGCTGAAAGCCGCGCAGGCAAGGCTGGACGCGGCAGGCTATGCGATGCAAAGCGGTTGGCTCGATTCGCCCACGGCGGGGGGGCAGAGCTGGCTGGCGCATGGCACGCTGGGGTCGGGACTGCGCACGTCCGATCAGGGGCGTTACGGCGCGCTGCTGGCTTCTGGGCGGCAGAGCCTGTTTCACCTTGCACAGGCGTCTGGTTTTCGCACCGCGGCGGTGATGCCCGCCATTACGCTGGCCTGGCCCGAGGGGCTGACCATGGGGTTCGACACGATCCTTGCGGCGCGGGACCTGGGCTACACCGGTAAACCGTTCAACTGGGTCACCATGCCGGACCAGTACACTCTGTCAGCCTTTGACGCCCTTCTGCCACCGGATCCGCGACCCGATTTCCTTCAGATTGCGCTGATCTCGTCCCATGCGCCTTGGGTGCCCATCCCCGAGATGATCGGATGGGATGACGTGGGCGACGGCAGTGTCTTTGATCGCTGGGCCACGTCGGGCGACACGCCCGCTGAGGTCTGGCGCGACCACGACCGGGTGCGCGACCAGTACCGCAAGGCCATCGACTATGCCCTGAAGGTGGCCATGGACTATGCCGCCCGGCGCGAGGATCAGCCGCTGTTCGTGATCCTTGGCGATCATCAGCCTGCGGGATTCGTTGCCGGGATCGACAGCCGGGCCGTGGCCGCGCACCTGATCGGCCCGCCCGAACTGGTGGCGCGCGCCGCCGCCTGGGGCTGGCAGGACGGGCTGGTGCCGCAGGACGACACGCCGGTCTGGCAGATGGAGGATTTCCGCGACCGGTTCATCCGCGCCTTCAGTTCGGGCGATGCGGAAGGAGGCACGATGTGAGCCGCGGCGCCGGATACTTCTTGCGGCTGGCTGTCTCGCTGTCGATGCTGGCCGCGCTGGTCTGGATCGTGGATGCGCCCGGCGCCTATGACAGGCTGCGCTCCATGGATCTGCGGTGGATTGCAGCGGCGGTGGCCTGCCTTTCGCTGGTGACCGTGCTGATGGCCTGGCGCTGGCAGTTGACGGCGCGGCGGCTGGGGGCATCGTTTGGGCTGACCTGGGCGGTGCGCGAATATTACCTGTCGCAGCTGGTGAACCTGTGCCTGCCGGGCGGTGTTCTTGGAGATGCGGGCCGCGCATTGCGCAGCCCGCGGGGCGAAGGCGGGCTGACCCACGCCGCCCATGCCGTGATGATCGAACGTCTGGCGGGCCAGTGCGGCCTGCTGCTGGCCGGGCTTTCCGGTGTGGCTCTGGCACTGGCGCCGGGCGGGCTGGACTGGCCCGGATGGCTGGTGCGGGGGCTGGTCTGGACGGCGCTGGCCATCTGTTTCGCGCTGCCTGTGGCCCTGCTGGTGCTGCAACGCGCGGCGCCGCTGCGGCACTTCGGGGCGTCGCTGCGGCGGGCCCTGCTGTCGCGGGGCGTTGTGTGCGGGCAATTGTTGCTGTCGCTTGGGATCGCCCTGCTGATGGTCACGGCCTTTGCGGCCTGCGCGCGGGCCACCGGCACGGCCCTGTCGCCCGAGGCGGCGCTGACCCTTGTGCCGCTGATCCTGACGGCGATGATGATCCCGGTGTCGGTGGGCGGCTGGGGCCTGCGCGAAGGTGCTGCGGCCGCGCTGTTCCCGATCCTGGGTGCCACGGCCAGCGCCGGGGTGGCCGCAGGGGCGGCCTATGGTCTGGCCCTGATGATCGCCTGCCTGCCCGGCCTGTTGCTGATCCCGTTTCGCGCCGGAAAGAACCGCGCGGACCTAGCGGGCGGCGAACGGGCGGTCCGCTAGGGCCATCGCATCCCGCACCAGCGCCGCCGCATCGGCCCATCCCGGCAGAGCCTCTGCCGCGCTCAGGCTGGCGCGGGCACAGGCCTTGCGCGCGCGGGGATCCCCCAGCAGGTGGCGCAGGGCGTCGCCAAAGGCCCGCGGATCGTCGGGTGGCACCAGCAGCCCGGCAGCGTCGCCGACCGTTTCGGGCACGGCCCCGGCGCGGGTCGACACGATGGGCAGGCCGTGGCCCATCGCTTCGCCAAAGACGATGCCATAGCCTTCGTACCGGGTGGCGAGCGCAAACAGCGTGGCGCTGCGGTATCGCGCGTCCAGCGCCGCCGCGTCGATTTCGCCCGACAGGCGGACGCGCCCGGACAGGCCCAGTTCGTCGATCAACGCCGTCAGGGTCGCGGTCATGCCCGGTTCGTGATCACGCCCGACGATGTCGGCCTGCCAGGAAAGGTCGGTGATCCGCGACAACGCGTGCAGCAGGATGTCATGCCCCTTGCGCTGCGCCAGAAGGCCGACGGACAGGATCAGCGGTGGATCTGCCTTGTCCGACGGGCCAAGCGCGGGCCGCACGAACCCCGGACGGACCACGGTGATCCGGTCGGCCGTGACGGCATAGTGCCGTTGCAGGATGTCGCCGGTATGCGGGCTGGTGACAAAGATGTGCCGCGCCAGGTCCAGATTGGCCTGTTCCCGCCGCGCCATACCTTGCGCGATGTCGGGATTCAGACCGGGCTCTTGCGCCAGTGGATGATCCACCAGCGCAAAAAGCGGCGCGGCGACCTTGCGCAGACCTTCAGTGTCAAGCGCGCCATAGGCCAGCCCGTCGATCAGCGCGGGCCGGTCCGTGGGCAATGCCTGCAACTGCGCCAGCGCCTCGGCGGCGTGATGCTGCGCGGGGTGGGGAAAGTCCGGCCCCCATTGCATGTGCCGCACATTCACCCCCAGATCCGACAGCGCCGTCATCAGGTTGAAATCGTAGAGGTATCCGCCGGTCAGTGTGCGGATGTCGCCGGGCACGGCAAAGGCGATGGACTGCGTCATGGTCTTTCCTTCTTCGTGCGGGGGGGGCACTGGCGGGTCACTGGCGGGTGCCGATCAGGGCGGTCAGCTCTGGCCCCAGATCCGCATTGGCGGCCACAAACGACCCCGAGTCCAGCAGCCCGCGCCCGGGCCAGAGCGGTTCAACGGTGCCGCCCGCCTCGCGCACCAGCAGGATTCCGGCAGCGATGTCCCACGCCCCGAGATTGCGTTCCCAGTAGCCATCCAGCCGCCCCGCCGCCACATAAGCCAGATCAAGCGCGGCAGCGCCCCAGCGGCGGATGCCGGCGGTCCGGGGCATGAGCCGTTCCAGATCGCCCAGACAGTCTGGCAGGTGGGTGATGCGCCCGCCGGCGGGAACACCGGTGGCGAACAGGGCCGATTCCAGCGGGATGCCCCGGCTTACCCGCATGGGCGCACCGTTCAGATACGCGCCCATGCCGGTTTCTGCCACGAAGGTTTCGGCCTTTGCGGGGTCGTGGATCACCGCGCTCAGGATCTCGTCGCCTTCACAAAGCGCGATGGACACCGCCCAGTGCGGCAGGCCGCGCAGGAAATTTGTGGTACCGTCGAGCGGATCAACGATCCAGCGCAACCCGCCCTTGCTGCCGGGACGGGAACCGGTTTCCTCGCCCAGCCAGCCGCAGCCGGGCAAGACATCCCCGAGCAGGTCCGCGATCAGCGATTCGGCGGCGCGGTCCGCATCCGAGACAAAATCGCCGGCGGTCTTTGATTCCACTTGCAGGGTGGTGCGGTCGGCAGCGGCCGTGCGCAGCAATGCTCCGACCTGCAGCGCGGCGTCGGTCATGGCGTGCAGCGTCTTGGACGCAGAGGCTGGAAGGATGGAATTTGGATCGGTCGTCATGTCATGCCGTCAGCCAGACCCGTTGGCCTGCATCCGCGAACCCGCGGCGTCCGGAAACCGGACCCGGTGACAGAGCGTCGCCGGATCGTCCAGTATCGCCGCGTAGTCACGCCCGAGGTCGCCAAAGGCCGTCTCGCCCGAGATGAGCACGTCCAGTACCGGGTCGGCCAGCAGCGCCAGCGCCGTTTCAAGGCGGCGGCGGTAGGTCCAGCGCGCCGCCTGGCCCGGCGGGATCCGCCCGACCTGAGAGCCGATGAGCCGCAGCCGCCGCTGGTGAAACCGCCCGCCCAGCGGCGCCTCGGTCGTGCCGGTGCCGTACCAGCTTGCCTCGACCACCGCCGATTCGACACCCGCCAGGGCGATGGCGGTGGCAAGGCCCGCCGCCGTTGCCGAGGCGTGGATCACCACATCCGCCTCGCCCGGGGCGTCGTCGGGCAGGGCAAAGCCGCAGCCCAAGGTTTCCGCCAGCGTGGCGCGCGCGGGGTCGATGTCTGTCAGGCAAACCCAGGTGCCGGGAATCCGCGCGGCAAGGTATCCCACCAGCGCGCCCACGACGCCGCAGCCGACGACCGCAACCCGGTCGCCGGGCAGGATGCCCGCGTCCCAGACGATGTTCAGCGCGGTTTCCATGTTCGCGGCCAGCACGGCGCGGGCAGGGGGCACCCCGGGTGGCACGGGGATGGCGGCCTCTGGCGGCACGCAGAACCGCGCCTGATGGGGGAACAGCGCAAAGACCACCTCGTCCTTGCGCGGTCCGGCCTGAATTTGGCCGACGGCGCCGTAGCCGTATTTCACCGGATAGGGGAAATCGCCCTGCTGAAACGGCGCGCGCATGGTTGCGTATTCGCCGGGAGGCACACGGCCCTCGAACACCAGCCGTTCGGTGCCGCGGCTGATGCCGCAGAACAGCGTCGCGATTTCAGGCTGACCTTCCGGCACGTCGAATGACGTTTCCCGGCACGTCGCCTGACGGGTGCCGGTGATCCACAGCGCCTGAGTGACCGTCTTGCCCGCCATCACAGGGCATGCCCGGATTTCAGCGCCTTTGTCGCAAGATAGCCACTGTTGTGCACATTCCTGCCGACCTGGAGCGACACCTGTTCGGTGATCGCCACGCCCTGCGCGCGGAACACATTCACCTTGGCGGGATTGTTGGTCAGCAGGCGCGCCGCGTTGAACCCGAGGCTGCGCAGCATCACCGCCGCGACCCGGAAATCCCGTTCGTCATCTTCGAATCCCAGGCGGTGATTGGCCTCGACCGTGTCGAAACCCTGCGCCTGAAGGTCGTAGACGCGCATCTTGTTGGCAAGACCGATCCCACGCCCCTCCTGGTTGAGATAGAGCAGCAGCCCGGCGCCTTCGCGGCCCATGCGGTCCAGGGCCGCGCGCAGTTGCGGGCCGCAATCGCATTTCAGGCTTCCCAGGACATCGCCGGTGAAACAGGCCGAATGCAGCCGCGCCAGAACGGGCTGGGCCCGGTCGGGGTCGCCAATTTCCAGCGCGTAATGCTCGCGCGCGCCGGTGGGGTCGCGAAAGACGTGCAGTTGCCCGGCGTCAGCCGTCGCAATGGGAAACACCGCAGAGCTGACCGGCGCCAGCAAAGGCGCGGCCGCAAGAAGGTCGGCGGTGTGCATGACGTCGACCGGGGCCAGTTCGAGATCCGCGGGCAGGGCCGCGCCGGGGGCCAGCGGAAACAGGATAGCCGCAGGCAAAAGCTGCGCGGATTTCATCAGGCGCAGCGCAAAATCATGCAGAGCAGGGCTGCCGTCGCGCAGCATGTGCAGCGGGCCACGCGGGGCGCCGCGCCGATCCGCTGCGGAATCCGCATGCCTGCGAAACCAGTTGATGTCCGCGCCGTCGGGCGGGCGGATGCGCACCGGCCCGGTGGTCAGGTCAGCCGAGGCTGCCGGCGTCATCACGGCCCGTGCGCGATTGGCCGTCAGCACCAGTTCGCCCGGGCCAAAAAGTGCCCGCAGTGCGGCCAGACGTTCCTGCGTCAGGGATTCGACGGCCACGACAATGGCACGCGCCGCGCCCTGCACGGCAAGGCACGGCAGGCCCATGCGCAGATCGCTGCGCGCGCGGGCGAGACGTTCCGCCGGTGCAGGTGCGAGGGCGCTGAGGTGAGATGGCATCTTTGGTATTCCTCGGTTTCGGACAGTCAGGGTGGAAGGGACATCGCGGCGGGCCTGAAGGGGGGCGGCGGCGGGCTAATGCGCAGGTCGCACGGCGGGCTAGTGCGCGCAGGTCGCAAGGGCGGCGCAGCGGGTGTGCGTCCGCGCGGCCTTCGCCGACAACGCACAGTCGAACACCACGTCAGAACCCAGCGCATAGGTCAGGGTCTTGGGGCGGCGGGCCTGCGCCAGCCTGTCCACCGGTGTTGTGGTCAGCCCCTGCGGACCGGCCCCGATCAGCAGCGGCGCCACGGCCACATGCAGACGCGTCAGCAAATCGGCCTCGAGGAACTGCGCGATTGTGGTGCCGCCGCCTTCGATCAGCAGGCGGTTCAGACCCAGCGCGCGCAGGGCCGCAACGATCTCTTTTGGCGAAATCCAGTCGGCGCGTGGCAGGCGTACCACCTCGATCCCGGGGGGGCGCGGCTTGTCCACGGCCTGGATCACCACCCGCCGCGCGGTATCGTCGGCAAGCAGACCCGCATCGTTCGGCAGCCGCCCGGCGGGGTCGATCACAACGCGCGCCGGGTTTTCGCCATCGACCAGCCGCACTGTCAGCCGGGGGTTATCGTGCAGGGCGGTCTTGACGCCGATGACCACGGCATCGGCAAGGGCGCGCATCCGGTGCAGGTGCATCAGCCCGTCGGGGCCGGACACGTCCTGTGCATCCCCCGTCACGGTCGCGACCCGACCGTCAAGCGACTGGCCGATCTGCGCCACGATGCTTGTCTTGCCCTCGGGCTGCGCCAGTGCGCCGTAAAGTGTCAGCGATTCCCGCTCGCCCGGGGTCCAGTCGCCACAGCACAGGCAGGCCTGGCCATGGCTTGCCGCCAGGATCCTGTCCCAGACTCTGGGTGTCACGTCGACAAGCTGCATGTCTTTAACTCCTGGCGGCGGCGTATGGCCTTTTGGCACCGGCGGCTGACACGCAACCGGTTGGAAGAATGTAGTGCGGCCCTCCGGAATGTCATCATGTGTACCACCGGGATCACGTGCGGCCGGGCGGAAGCGCCAGCAGATCGGTATGGCCGATCTCGGCCTGCGACCGCGAGATTGACGCGCGCCGGGCGGCGGTCCAGTCGGCGGCACTGGCCAGCCCGGCTTCGGCGGCGGCGGTGCCGATACCTGCGATCAGCTCCAGATGCAGCGCGGTCTGGTCCGGGCCGATCCGCCAGGGGCTGTCGGCCAAAGCAACCTCGAACCCTTCGGCGCCCAGAAGGCGCGCGGCCTCTGTCCCGGCATCCGGCCCCAACGCCGCGCCGATGCCCTTGTCGCCGCGCTGATGGGTGTTGAAATGCGTGGTCACGGCTGCGTCGCCGGGGGTCTGCGGGCTCCAGCGCATGTGCCCGTCATAGCTGAGCGCGGCGTAAAGCGGCAGTTGTGCGGCGCGCAGCCGGACCGCCAGCGCCGCGATCCAGTCCCGTGGCATCAGATCCAGCAGCGCGGATGCGGTGACCAGCCCGACACCGTTCAGCGGCAGCGCATCGATATCGGCCAGATCGCCGGTGACGACTTCGGCGGCCGGAAAGTCCTGTTGCGCGATATCGAGCAGGGCCGGGTCGTTGTCCAGAAACCGCCAGCGGAGTCCGTCAAACCCCTGCGCCGCAAAAGCGCGCGCAGTCGATCCTGTCCCGCTTCCCAGATCCAATACGACCTGCCCTTCGGACAGGCACCGGGCGGCGCGGGCCAGAAGATCGGGATCGCGCGCGGCCCGGTCGGCGGGTTCGCGCAGGCGCAGCCAGTCAGCGGAAAAGCCCATGTCAGAGATCGGCCTCGTACCAGCCGCGCGCTACATGGCTTTCGTGCAGCATGACGCGGATCCGGCGCAGGCGTCCGTCATCGCCCAGCCCGGTCGTGGTCGCCGCTTGGCGCAGCTGTGTCCAGATGTGATGACACAGGAATTCTGTCGTGGTGATCTTTCCGGCGAATTCCGGCACCTCGTCAAGGTTGCAGTAGCGCAGGGGGGCCAGCGCCGCGCTCAGCGCCTCGGTGGCCAGACCGATGTCGACGACCAGTCCGTTCGCGTCCAGATCT
The DNA here is from genome assembly GCA_024636635.1 of Puniceibacterium sp. Classification (GTDB taxonomy): domain Bacteria; phylum Pseudomonadota; class Alphaproteobacteria; order Rhodobacterales; family Rhodobacteraceae; genus Puniceibacterium. Next base: position 16,776 of record JAGXGV010000106.1, on the reverse strand, counting down.
TCGGTGTAGAAGGCGGCATCGACGACAAAGGTGGCACCGTGCATGCCCTGGGCGGGGCCGAACACGGGCGAGGGCAGGGAATGCGCGATCATCACGTGATCCCGGACTTCAACAGCAAACATGTGGTTTCCAATTCGGATTGCAGAGACCTTGGATGTGCGTTGCAAATCCTTCGGGTCAAGTTGCGAGGCGGAAAAACCACTGGCGGCAACTGCCGGTCCGGCCTTTTGGCAGGGATTCGCCTGTGTTGCCGGACCTTCCGGACCTGCCGGAGCGGGCGTCGTTGCCGTATGGTCAGGCAGGGACGATGTCGGGTACGGCGTCGCAAGGTTGGGTCATGTACCGCTTGACTGGCGACATACCCCTTGACCCCAAAAGTCGCATGAAATATCGAAAGACCTGTCGAGCGGGCGTTGTGTAATGGTAAGACCCTTGCCTTCCAAGCAAGAGATGCGGGTTCGATTCCCGCCGCCCGCTCCAGACCTTGCCCTTTCAACGCAGATCGCCGCAGGTGCGAAAACGCGGCGGACAGGATGTGGTTCGATCCCCTTGCCGGTGCTTGGGCGCTGTTGCCTGCGGTGCCATCTCAGGACACCCCCCTGGCTGGTTGGTGCGGTTGCAGGGCGGCGGGGAACGTCACCCATCGACCCGTGCATGGTGGCCTTCGGTCCGTCGCGCATCAAACCGGAATGGGGCAGTTGCAACGACAGTGTTAAAGGCGACAAAAATTCGTTTGTGAAGACTCTTTGATTGTCGGGGCGCAGGCGTGTAGAGCAAAGGCCTAGCCCCGGCAAAGAGGGCCTTGTCGAGCCAGCGCAAGAGACAACGCACGCCATGAACAAAGATCCGCAAAGTCACGGAGTGTGGGAACTTACCTCCCCTGAGGCGCCAAGGACAGAAGTGCTGTCAGGCGATGTCACAGCGGATGTCGCCATTGTCGGCGCCGGCTACACCGGGCTGTCGGCGGCCCTGCATCTTGCCCGCGCCGGTCGCAGCGTGGTCGTCGCCGAGGCGGTCGAGATCGGCTTTGGCGGGTCGGGGCGCAATGTCGGGCTGGTCAATGCCGGCATGTGGGTGATGCCCGACAAGATCACCGCCACACTTGGCCCGGACATGGGCGAACGTCTGCTGGCGCTGCTGGGACAGGCCCCGCAGGAAGTGTTTGACCTGATCCGCGCCGAATCCATCGACTGCGAAGCGGTGCGCACCGGGACACTGCATTGTGCCGTGGGCAATTCCGGCCTGCGCGAACTGGGCGAACGCGCGTCCCAGTGGCGCAGGCGGGGCGTCGATCTGGAACTACTGAAGGCCGGGAATGCCGCCGCCGCGCTGGGCAGTACCGCCTATAGCGGCGCGCTGCTGGATCACCGCGCCGGGACGATCCAGCCGCTGGCCTATGCCCGCGGGCTGGCCAAAGTGGCGCAGCGCGCCGGTGCGCGGATCTATACCGGCACCGCTGTGACAGAGATTGTTCCGGGGGCGGGGGCGACCCGGTTGCGGACACGGGGCGGCAGCATCACGGCCGCCAAGGTGATCCTGGCGACCGATGCCTACACCCAGCATGTGTTCCCCGAAATCCGCGACACGCAGGTCATGTTGCCCTATTTCAACTTTGCCACCCAGCCGCTGTCGGACAATCTGCGCCAGTCGATCCTGCCTTACCGTCAGGGCGCCTGGGACACGCGCGAAGTGCTCAGCTCGTTCCGCATGGATGCGGCGGGCCGCCTGATCTTTGGTTCGGTCGGCAGCCTGCGGGGCAGCGGCCAGTCGGTGCATCAGGGGTGGGCCCGGCGTGCCATCGCGCGGATCTTTCCACAACTGGGCGATGTCGCGTTCGAATCCGGCTGGCACGGCCAGATCGGCATGACACGCGATCACCTGCCCAGGCTCAGCCGGCTGGGGCCGGATATCCTGGCGATCAGCGGCTACAACGGACGCGGCATCGCGCCCGGCACGGCCTTTGGCCGCCTTCTGGCCGAGCTTCTGACCGAACAGCGCGCGATAGGGGATATTCCGCTGCCGCTGCGCGATCTGACGGCGGTTCCGTTCGGACGCCTGCGCGAGCCGATCATCGCGCTGGGAGCGCAGCTGGTGCATCTGGTGGAAAACCGGTTCTAGGCGTGTTGCGCCCCGCAGACGTCATGTTACCCGTCCGCAAAGTAAAGGCTTTCCTGGACCAGCCGTTGCAGATCACCAATGCCCCCGGGCGCCAGAGGGAACAGGCGCGAGATGCACAGGGTGCTGGACACCGGCGCGCAACCCCGGTTGGCGGCAGGCCGCCGCCGGGACTTTCCAGCCCGACGGAATCGTGTAGGTTCGGGCTTCATCGACCGGAGGCAACCAATGGCGCGGGACAGTAGGACCGACATCCGGCCCGACGGGCGGACGCGCGGCACCTTTGCCCTGCGCTCGCCGGTGCGGCCCAATCCGATCGGCATTGCACGCGTGCCTCTGGTCCGGCGCGACGGCCCGGTGCTGATCGTGCGCGGGCTTGACTGCCTGGACGGCACGCCGCTGCTGGATCTCAAGCCGGAACGCCGCGCCTTTTCGCCGCCAGCGGCGGACAGGAGCGCAGATCATGGGTGACCTGGTTCTGCCTGCGGTTTGGGCGATGTCGCGCAGAGCTGCCATGAATATGGGCACGGAGGCCAGTGCCACCAGTGGGGCAGCTCCCACAGATGCGCCACTTCTTGTTCCGGTGCGCCAGCGTGGGAAAACCAAAGCCACAGCAGTTTCGGAGAGTGAGCTATCCCCTACGACCAGACCATGACAGAGGCGCGCGCGCCTGGCGCCCAGCGTGCCCGGGGCAGGACGCTTTTGACCGCGCGGAGCCGCGACGGGCAGACGGTTCTGGACGATCTGCACCAGTCCGGCGCCTCGCGGCTGTTGTTCCCGCGGCCCGCCACGCAGGCGCTGCCGGTGGTCTGGCTGAACACCTCGGGCGGGGTCACGGGGGGGGACAGGTTTTCGGCTGGTTTCGCGGCAGGGACGGGCGCGCACCTGAGCCTGACCAGCCAGGCGGCCGAGCGGATCTATCGTGCGCTTCCAGGCTTGCCGGGGCAGGTGTCCACGACGCTGGACATCGGGCCGGGCGCGCGAATCGACTGGCTGCCGCAGGAAACCATCCTGTTCGATCATGCCGCCCTTGACCGGTCCCTGCGCATCGACATGGCGGAAAATGCCACCCTTCTGGCGGTCGAGACGCTGATCTTTGGCCGCGCCGCCATGGGCGAGACGGTGCGCCAGCTGACGCTGCGCGACCGGATCGACCTGCGCATCGGCGGCAGGCTGGCCTTTGCCGACCGGCTGCATCTGGACGGTGACGCCGATGCCATACTGTCGCGCCGCTTTGTCGCCGATGGCTGTGGCGCCGTCGCCCTGGTGATTTTTGCGGCGCCGGGCGCCAAGGCACATCTTGACATGCTGCGCGCGCTGCTGCCCGATACCGGCGGGGTTTCGGCCCTGACCGAGGATCTGCTGGTCATGCGCCTGACCGCGCCGGACAGTTTCGACATGCGCCGCGCCCTTACCCCGATCCTGCGCCACCTGTCGGGTGGCGGCCTGCCACGACCCTGGATGCTTTAACCCACCGGAAGCCCGAGACAATGCAACTGACCCCCCGAGAAAAAGACAAGCTGATGGTCGCCATGGCCGCCGAGGTGGCCCGCAAGCGGCTGGCCCGCGGCGTCAAGCTGAACTTTCCCGAGGCGATCGCCCTGATCACCGACGCCGTGGTCGAGGGCGCGCGCGACGGCCGTTCTGTGGCCGAGATGATGCAGGCCGGCGCCCATGTCATCACCCGCGACCAGTGCATGGAGGGGATTTCCGAGATGATCCACGAGGTTCAGGTCGAAGCCACCTTTCCCGACGGGACCAAGCTGGTCACCGTGCACAACCCGATCCGCTGATTTCCGCAAAGTCTGCCAACAAATTCTCTGCCCACCAATACTCCGGCAACCAATACTCTGCCAACCAACAGACTGCCAACCAAAGGACCGAAACCATGACCCGCATCGCCACACCCGCCCTGCTGTTCACCGCCGCCGCGTCTCCCGCGCTCGCCCATGGCGGGGCGCATCTGCATATGCACCCGCATGATGGCGTGCACTGGCTGACGATTGTGGCGGCGCTGAGCGTCGTTGCGCTGGCCGGGCGGCTGATCCTGGCACGGGCGAGGCGGCGCAATTGATCCCCGGAGAGCTTTTCACGGCCGGTGGCACGCTGACCCTGAACGCCGGAGCCAGGGCGATCACGCTGATGGTGGCCAACACCGGTGATCGCCCGGTTCAGATCGGCAGCCACTACCACTTTGGCGAGGCGAACGCCGCGCTGGATTTTGACCGCGACGCGGCGCGCGGCATGCGGCTGGACATCGCCGCCGGAACGGCGGTACGGTTCGAGCCTGGCCAGCGCCGCGAGGTGCAGCTGATCCCGATCGGCGGCAACCGGCGGATCTTTGGTTTCAACCAGGCGGTGATGGGGGATCTTTGACCATGGCTTGCCCTTGGGTCCGACTTTTCCTTGCCGCGCCTCTGGTGCTCTGGGCCGGGGCGGGCGGTGCGCAGGAGCTGAACTGCGCCAACCCTACGACCCAGATCGAAATGACCGGCTGCGCCGCGCGATCCTACGAGGCCGCTGATGCCGCGCTGAACGCCGTGTGGAAACAGGCGATGGCCAAGGCACGGGACCTCGACAGTTACATCTCGGCCGAAGATGTGCCCGCCGCGACCATCCTGCGGGAGGCACAGCGCGCCTGGATTGCCTACCGCGATCAGGCCTGCGAGGCGGAAAGCCTTGTGGTACGGGGCGGTTCGATGCAGAGCCAGATTTATTATCTGTGTCTCACCCGGCTGACCCGGACCCGGACGGACGATCTTGCCGGTTTTGCCGCAGAATACTGACGTTCTTGCCCCTGAACGGGCCAGAGACTCAGGAGACAGAAAAAGGAAAGCCACATGCCCCTGCTGATGCAAACCTATCACATGACACTTGCCTGTATCCGCGCATCGGGCAGGATCTGGACATCCCAGGTCAAGGTCGGACAGACCCTGTTCCAGGTCGGCATGCGCCAGCGCAGCCTGATGATGGATCCGGGCCGCGCCGTTCCGGATGTGCCGAGCGATCCGACGCCCCTGTCGTCGCCGGAACCCGTGGCGCTGACGGACACGTCCCCGGCGACGCCGGAACCGAAAGCAAAGCCCCCCGAGGCAGAGGTAAAAACACCAACACCAAAGGCGGAGAAAGCGACACCGCAGCCAGAGGCGGAGAAAGCGACACCGCAGCCAGAGGCGGAGAACGCAACAAAGTCCAAGACCACGCCACAGGCCAAGACAACGCCAAAGGCCAAGACAACGCCAAAGGCCAAGACGGCGACACAGGCCAAGACGGCGACACGGAAAAAGGCAAAGGAAAAGGCGCCAGAGACAAAGGCCCAGTCTGCGGCCCTATCTGCGCGCCCCGTCACCCGCAGCGCACCTGCCGGTTCCGATACGCCCGTCCGCGCAAAGCCCGCTCCGCGCAAGACCAAAGCCGCCCCGGCGGTCAAGACGAAGCGCACCGCGCCTGTCGCGACAAAGTCCGCAGCGCCCGCGCGTCGGACAAAAACCGCCGGAACCGATACGTCCCAGCCGAAAGTCGAGACAACCTCTGCTGTCGATGCGACCCCCGTGGCGCCCGAAGTCGCGGTACCGTCCGGGACGCCCCGGCCTGCGGTGAGCCGCAAGTCTTCGGAACGCACCCAACCGTCCGCCGACAAAAAGCCCAAGGCCGCTTCAACGGCTGTGACGGAGTCGGCCCCGCCTGCCTCTGCGGCTGCCGCCAGCACACCCGACACCGCCAAGGCCGCCCCGCCGACCGACACGACCGAGGCAGCAAAGGCCATCCCTGCCGACAAGAAAGCCACGCCCGCCGACAAGTCAGAGACCTGAACCATGTCCACCGTGCCGCTTCTGAGGGACACCTGTCTCGACCCTGCGGCAGCGACAGTGTTTGCCGATCCCCTTGCCTGTCACCGGAACCCGGCCCCTGCGCCGGTTTCCGGTGACAGCCCCTCATGTATGGAATACCTTGATGCCCCGCACCGCGACCCCGTTTGACCTCTGGAGCACCACGCTCCAGTTCACCTTTCTTGCGATCGAAACGCAGTCGGTGATGACCATGCGCCTTCTTGGCATGGCAGGGCTCTGGAATGTCACAAAATCCGAAAATGCCCGGATGATGGACGAAAAATCTCCGGCGCTGATGCGCTCGATGACAGATGCGGCCGCTGTGGCGATGACCGGGGCGCGTCCCGATCAGATCATGGCGACTGCCATCAAGCCCCTGCGCGCCAAGACCCGCAGCAACGCGAACCGCCTGTCCCGGCGCGGCCCGAAATTCAACTGAGGATCTGAGCCCATGCCCGCAACCATTGCCCGCGCCGATTATGCCGCCATGTTCGGCCCCACCACCGGGGACAGGCTGCGGCTGGCCGATACCGACCTGATCATCGAGGTTGAGCGCGACCTGACCACCTATGGCGAAGAGGTCAAGTTCGGCGGCGGCAAGGTGATCCGCGACGGCATGGGCCAGTCCCAGACCACCCGTGCGGACGGTGCAGTGGACACGGTGATCACCAATGCGCTGATCGTCGACCATTCCGGCATCTACAAGGCCGATGTGGCCCTGCGCGACGGACGCATCCACGCCATCGGCAAGGCGGGCAACCCCGACACGCAGCCCGGCGTCGACATCATCATCGGCCCCGGAACCGAAATCATCGCGGGCGAGGGGCGTATCCTGACCGCCGGGGGGTTCGATTCGCACATCCACTTCATCTGCCCCCAGCAGATCGAGGAGGCCTTGCATTCCGGCCTGACCACCATGCTGGGCGGCGGTACCGGTCCTGCGCATGGCACGCTGGCCACCACCTGCACCCCCGGCGCCTGGCATCTGGGGCGGATGTTGCAGGCGGCGGATGCCTTTCCGATGAACCTGGCCTTTGCGGGCAAGGGCAACGCCAGCCTGCCCGGTGCGCTGATCGAACAGATCCTGGGCGGGGCTTGCGCGCTTAAACTGCACGAGGATTGGGGCACGACCCCCGGCGCCATCGACTGCTGCCTGTCGGTGGCCGACGATTATGACGTGCAGGTGATGATCCACACCGACACGCTGAACGAGAGCGGCTTTGTCGAGAACACAATCAAGGCGATGAAGGGCCGCACGATCCACGCCTTTCATACCGAAGGCGCGGGGGGCGGCCATGCGCCCGACATCATCAAGATCTGCGGCGAGGATTTTGTCCTGCCGTCATCCACCAATCCGACGCGGCCCTACACCGTGAACACGCTGGAAGAGCATCTGGACATGCTCATGGTCTGCCACCATCTGGACAAATCCATCCCCGAAGATGTGGCCTTTGCCGAAAGCCGCATCCGCCGCGAAACGATCGCGGCCGAGGATATCCTGCACGACATGGGCGCTTTTTCGATCATCGCCAGCGATTCCCAGGCCATGGGCCGCGTGGGCGAGGTGATCATTCGCACCTGGCAGACCGCCGACAAGATGAAGAAGCAGCGCGGCAGGCTGGCGGGCGAGACGGGCGAAAACGATAACCTGCGGGTGCGCCGCTACATCGCGAAATACACTATAAATCCGGCCATTGCCCACGGAATCGCCCATGAGATCGGTAGCATCGAGCCGGGCAAACGCGCCGATCTGGTGCTGTGGAAGCCCGCGTTCTTTGGCGTAAAGCCCGAAATGATCCTCATGGGCGGCACAATTGTCTGTGCCCAGATGGGCGATCCGAATGCGTCGATCCCGACGCCGCAGCCGGTCTATTCCCGGCCCATGTTTGGAGCCTATGGCCGCTCGGTCGAACATTCGGCTGTGACATTTGTGTCCGAGGCGGCGCAAAGCCACGACATCCGCGGCACGCTGGGCCTGGCCAAACAGACGCTGGCGGTACGCAATACCCGCGCCATCGGCAAGAAAGACCTGATCCTGAACGACGCGTTACCCCATATCGAGGTCAATCCAGAAACCCACGAGGTCCGCGCCGATGGCGAGTTGCTGACCTGCGAACCGGCCAGCGAACTGCCCATGGCGCAGCGTTACTTTCTGTTCTGACCTGCGCGGGAAAGTTTCGCTGCAACGGCGCCTCTTGTGGATTTATAGATCGGTGTTAAGAAATTGGTCACGATATCAGGTCAAAGGTAGGTCCGGGCGCTGCGTCCTGACCATGTTGGTTTTTCGAGGTGTTATTGATGTCTTTTGCAACGCGAATCCTTGGCGCACTTCTTGTGTCGCTGCTGCCGGCCTCGGCCATAGCGTCGACGTTCTACGGTGAATTCTGGGACGCTCCGGGTGGCGTGAACTCACTCTCCGAAGCCAGGTCCGTCATCGCTGGCGGTGGCCCGACGGCCACCTTCGGCTCTTCGCTGATCAACTATCCGCTCAGCGCGCCTCCGGGCACCGTGCAATCTGCGTCCACCCTGCTCAGCACTTTTCTGGGCAGCGATGCCTCCAGCCTCGCCGGGACCGATTCCTATCTCGACGGGTCGGTTTTTCGCTTTACCGGCTATCTGAACCTGATCGGCGGAGATCTGGAATACAGCGTGTACTCGGACGACGGGTTTGCGCTTGGCATCGACAACGATGTGGTACTGTCCTTTTCCGGCCTGCGCAGCCTTTCCCCTACGACCGGTTTGCTGGATCTGGGAGTTGGTGTGAAACCTTTCGAACTGATCTATTTCGAAAATGGCGGTGCAACCGGCGTGACCTTCAAGATCGGGGGCGATTACGCCACACCCGTATCGCCCGTGCCGCTTCCTGCGGCGCTGCCGCTGCTGATCGCGGCGCTGGGCGGCATGGCGTTCCTGCGCCGGCGCCGGTCCTGAACCGCAGACGCTGGTCCTGAACCGCAGCCGCTGGTCCTGAACCCGCCGCCGCAAGGTCTGAACCAAAGCCAGTGCCAGCCTGAAAAATGGGCGCGTTTGCGGGACGCAGCGCGCCCTGTTTGCCATTGACGTGGCCGACCGCTTGTCGGTGCCGGGCCAGAAGGCCATAAGGGGGCGTGATCCAGATTGAAGAGAGACGGACCCGATGCGGACAATGGACCCGACCCCTGCTGCCCTGCGCGGCGCTTCCCTGTTGACCTGCGCCACCCCCGGCAGTTTCCGGCGCAAAGCCATGCGCCGGACGCATCCCGGGGTTACCCATTCGGGGGTTTTGCCGCGTTCTCACTCTGCCTATTTGATGTGCAACGAAACGAACACACAGTCAGAACGGAACGCATATCATGGCCCATACCATCTCTTATACCGACACCTACCCCAAGGCCCCACTGTTCACACGCATGGTCGAGGGCTTTGCCAACTGGATCGACACTTTCGCAGAGAATCATCCCCGTCTGCGCGCCGTAAAAGCGCTTCAGGCACTGAGCGACACGCAGTTGGCCGAACGCGGGATCAAGCGCGAAGAGATCGTGCACCACGTTTTCCGCGACACCTTCTACCGCTGATCCAGGACTGGTCCACAATGTCACGGGGGCGCGCATGAGCGCCCCCGCATTCACCGCCCGCATCTACCGGGCCAGACCGGAACACACGCCCGCAGGGCGCGCCATTCTGGACTACGAAGACCGCTTCCTGCGCCGCAAGGTACTGCTGCTGGAAGACGGTCGCTCGGTCCTAGCGGATCTTGCTCAGACGACCTCGCTTGACCATGGCGGCGTGCTGATCGCGACCACTGGCGAAGAGTTCGAGATCGTCGCCGCCGCGCAGCCGCTGCTCGAGGTAGTGGGCGCGGCCATGCCACGCATCGCCTGGCATATCGGCAACCGGCACACACCCTGCCAGATCGAGGACCACCGCCTGCTGATCCAGCACGACCATGTCATCCGTGACATGCTTACCCGGATCGGTGCGTCGGTGCGTGAGGTGCACGAACCCTTTACCCCCGAAGGCGGTGCCTATGGCATGGGACGCACCCATGGCCACGATCATTCCTACAGTCACGGCCCGGATACCGGCCATGATCCCGGGCACGACCATCAACACGGTCACACCCATGAACACGGTCACACCCATGAACACGGGCATGACCACGGCCACGACCACGCACAGGATCACGTCCACGCCAGAATTCATGACCGCGGTCATAACCCTGACCGTGGCTGATCCGCACCTCAGCCTGCACCAACTGTTCTCTCCGGCGTTTCCGGTGGGGGCCTTCGCCTATTCCCACGGGCTGGAAACCTGCGTGCAGGCCGGTCAGGTACAGGACGGCGCCGCCTTGCAGGACTGGCTGTCCACGGTGCTGGAACATGGCGCGGGCTGGTGCGATGCCGTGCTGCTGGCGCAGGCCGCGCGTACCGCCGATCCGGCGCCGCTTGCCGAACTGGCGCTCGCGCTTTCCCCCTCGCACGAACGCCGCCGCGAGACCGAGGCGCAGGGTGCGGCGCTTGCCGCTACCGTGTCCGAAGTCTGGGGCCTGACCATTCCGCCGCTGCCCTATCCGGTGGCGATGGGGCACATTGTCGAACTGCTGTCGCTGCCGCTTTTGCCCGCTCTTGCGCTTTATCTTCAGTCCTATGTCTCGAACCTGAGCGCGGCCGGCATCCGCCTGATCCCTCTGGGCCAGACCGACGGCCAGCGGATCGTGCATGCCCTTGCGCCGCTGTGTCAGTCGCTGGCCGCACGGGCGATGACGGCAGAGCTTGACGACATTGGTGGTTTTGCCCCCATGATCGACATGGCCAGCCAGCGCCACGATCAGCTTTATTCCCGCCTGTTCCGCTCCTGAAAGGAAACCGCGATGACTTCGATGAACGGACCCCTGCGTGTCGGCCTTGGCGGCCCGGTCGGTGCCGGCAAGACCACGCTGACCGCCGCGTTGTGCCGCGCGCTGCGTGACCGGCTGTCCATGGCGGTGGTGACCAACGACATCTACACGCAGGAAGATGCCGAGGCGCTGATGCGGATGCAGGTGCTGCCGCTTGACCGGATCAAGGGGGTCGAGACGGGGGGCTGTCCGCATACTGCGATCCGCGAGGATGCCTCGATCAACCTTGCCGCGATTGCCGAGCTGAACGCGGCGCATCCCGGCCTTGACCTGATCCTGATCGAATCGGGGGGCGACAACCTGTCAGCCACCTTTTCCCCGGAACTGGCGGATGTGACGATCTACGTGATCGATGTTGCGGCGGGCGAAGAAATTCCGCGCAAGGGCGGGCCGGCCATCACCCGGTCTGACATCCTTGTCATCAACAAGACGGATCTTGCCCCGCATGTTGGCGCCTCGCTCGCGGTGATGGAGCGGGACGCGACGCGGATGCGCGCCGGTCGGCCCTTTGTCTTTGCGTCCCTGCGCAACGGAGAGGGAGTCGAGGCGATCGTGCAGCTTCTGGTCCGGATCGGTGGCCTGCCCATGGCGCAGGCGGCCGAATAGACTGCGCTGCCGGGCAGGCGGCTGTCGCCGTATTCTGCCTGGAACAATGTTCCATCCGCTTGCCCGTTTCGATTTGCCCGGTGTCGATTGGCCGATGCCGATTTTCCCGCGTCGACCCCGCGTTCCGGCGTCAGGACCATGCCGCGCCGGGATCACGTCTGCGTCGCCCCCGGGCGAGGTGGCAAACGAACAACGGCCCCGCCGCAGGGGGCAGGGCCGTTCTGGTTGCAGCGCCGAAAGAGCAGATGGATCAGGCCACCAGTTTGGCGACTTCTCCGTCCTTGGGCATGAAGGTGTCGTGCAGCGCCTTGATCGACGTGTGGAGCGCGTCGCGTCCCACCACGAACTGCGCATCCACCGTGCGCGTGGTCTGGTGCGCGCTGACAACATCCACGCCCGCCATACGCAACGCGCCAAGACCGCGTTCCAGAACGTGCAGGCCGCGCAGGTCGCGCCCGATGACCGATACGATGGCCGCGGATTTCACGCTGATATGCGCGTTGGGGTACACTTCCCTCAGATCGTTTTCGACCTTCTTGACCGCGCTCATGGGGGCATCGACAAAATGCGTGATGGTGTTGGCGTTCGAGGTCTTGGACACGATGCGGCAGTCATGGCGCGTAAGGCGTTCCAGCACCTTGGCATCATAGCCCTTCACGCCAACCATATCCTGTTCGAACAGCTCGAAGGCGTAGATCTCGAGCCCGGTGACAATTTCGGCCACGCCCTTTTCGGCCTCGGCCTCGTCGATCAGGGTGCCGGGGTCGTGTGGTTCAAAGGCATTGGTCACGCGCAGTGACACCTCTGCCTGGCGCAGGGCCTTGGCGGCGGTCGGGTGGATCGCCTCCATGCCCATGTTGCTCAGCTGGTCGGCCACGTCATAATTGGTGTGACCAAGCTTGCGCACGTTTTCGGCACCCACAAGTCTGGGGTCGGCCGAAGAAAGGTGGAATTCCTTGTGGATGATCGCCTCGCGGGCGCGGGTCAGGGCCGCGATCTGGCTGAAGGTCACCTCGGAATAGCCGCGGTCGAACTTGTTCATCAGACCCTCGGCACATTGCGCATAGCCGGTGACGATGGGCATTTCCTGGCTCAGGTCGATGTCGGCAAGCCCGTCGAGGATGCGTTCATCAAGATTCATCTCGCGCTCGTCGCGCCAGCCAGAAAGATCGACGAACCGGGCGTTGATGCCGTTGCGCCGCAGAAGCAGCGCGGTGACAAAGGCCGAATGGGCTTCGCCCAGGCCGGACAGCAGTTCACGCGTCACCGCCATGTGCTGTGACAGTCGGAAGTGTCCGTAAGAGCAGACGCGCTGAAGGTCGATCAGGCAGGACCGCGCCCCCTCGATCCGCTCGCGGACAAAATCCGCTGCCTGCGCCTGATCGCCAGAGTTGTCCAGCACCGCATCGTGCGCCTCGCGCATCGCCGCATCGACGCGGGTCAGCGCGCCCATCCAGCCGTGCCCTTCGGTTTCATTGCTGAAATGGGCGTAAACACCCGGTTCCTGGCTTTTCTTGTGTTCAAGCAGCAGGTTGGTGATGCCGCCGAAGGCCGAGACCACGAATATCCGGTTATATTCCGGCTTCGACACCCGGAACAGCGGCTCCAGCAGTTCGGACAGGCGGGACATGGTTGTCCCGCCTATCTTTTCGACGGTATGGTTTCTGAATTCCACAGTCATGTTGTCCCCTGCGTTACGCAGTTCCTTCGGCTGCGGCGTAAGAGCCGTCTGCCTGGTGCACCTCGGTCCCGGTGACGGGCGGGTTGAAGCAGCAGGCCATGACCAGCTCTTCTTCGGCGCGCAGGATATGCTTGTCGTGCAGATTCAGGCCGTACATCACACCGGGATGGATTTCGTGGGTCTCGCCGGTGGCGATGTCGGTGATCGATCCCTTGCCCGACATGCAATACACGCTTTCGAAGTGGTTCTTGTAGTGGAACGTGTGTTCCGACCCGGCCTTGAGGTAGGTGATGTGGAACGAGAATCCCATCTTGTCATCCGCCAGCAGCATCCGGACCGAGGTCCACTCTGCGTCCGAAACGGAACGGTCGGTGTCTTTGAGCTTGTTTACGTCGCGTACAATCATTGGGGTTACTCCGCTGCAATTTTGTGTTGTTCGGTGACGGCGCGTGTCGCATCCAGAAGGATCTCGAGTCCCTTCTGGAACGTTGCCGTCGGCGTGGTGAGGGGGGCAAGCACCTTGACGACTTCGTCATGCGCGCCCGAAGTTTCGATGATCAGACCCGCTTCGAAGCAGCGCGCACAGATGTCGCCAGCCAGTTCACCCGACCCGACGTCCACGCCCTGCATCAGGCCGCGTCCCTTGAGTTTCGCGCCCTGCACGTGATCGGCCACTGCCTGAAGGCCAGCCGTCAGGATCAGCGCCTTGTCCGCCAGTTCCTGCTGGAAGCTGTCGTTCTGCCAGAACTTTTCCAGTGCCACGCGGGCAGTGACAAAGGCGTGGGTGTTGCCACGGAAGGTACCGTTGTGTTCGGCCGGCTTCCAGATGTCGTGTTCGGGCTTCACCAGCAGGGCGGCAAATGGCAGGCCGAAGCCCGACAACGATTTCGCCTGAGTGATCATGTCTGGATCGATGTCCATGCCCTCAAATCCGAAATAGGTGCCGCTGCGGCCACAGCCCGACTGAATGTCGTCCACGATCACCAGCGCGCCGATTTCCTTTGCCAGCTTGCCGATGCCCTCGATCCATTCCTTTGAGGCGGCGTTCAGGCCACCTTCGCCCTGAATGGGTTCAAAGATGAAGGCCGCGGGCGCGTCCACACCCGAAGACGGGTTGGTCAGCATCATGCGGATCTGTTCAAGCGTTTCCACGCCATCACCAAAGGCTCCGTCATAGGGCATGTGAGTGACGCCGGTCAGGCCTGCGCCGCTGTTACCGGCGCCCATGCGCTTGCCCGCATTGCCGGTCAGCGACAGCGCGCCCATGGTCATGCCATGAAAGCCGTTGCTGAAGGCTACGATATTGCGACGTCCCGTGACCTTACGGGCAAGCTTCATCGCAGCCTCGACCGCGTTGGTGCCGGTCGGGCCGGTCATCATGATCTTGTAGTCCATGCCGCGCGGCTTGAGGATGATATCCTCGTAAGCCTGAAGAAACTGCGCCTTGGTGTCGGTGTACATGTCCAGACCATGCGCGATCCCGTCGCCCATGATGTGGTCGACCAGCGCCTGTTTCATGTCCGGGTCGTTGTGGCCGTAGTTCAGCGACGAACAACCGGCCAGGAAATCGATGTAGGTCGTGCCGTCGACATCGGTCATTTCCGATCCCGACGCCTTGGTGAACACGGTGTCGAAGCTGCGGCAATAGCTGCGTACCTGACTTTCGCGTTTTTCAAAAATCTGTTTGGTTGTCTCAGAAGACATGTGGTTTTCCTTTGTATTATAACGAGAGGCTGGGCGTGCGGCCGTGTCAGGCGACGCTCTTCAACGCCTCTCGGAAGGTGATGGTGAGCATGTGTTCGGTCGCATGTTCACCCTGAAAGTGCGTGTCGCGGGTAAAATGCGCCTCGGACGAAAGATCTGCGGTTTTCGTGTCGGCAAACTTGCGGAACAGCGCCCAAGAAGCGTCGTTGTCGAGCGTGATGGTCGTCTGCATCCGCTTGGCCTCCTGCGTCTCGTCCCGGCGCATGAGCGCGTCGAGCATGCGCGTACCAAGACCGATACCGCGCGCGTCGGGCGAAACGGCGACCTGCCAGACAAACACACATTCCGCGTCCTGTGGCATGAGATAAGCCGAGATCCAGCCCACGATGGCCCCATCCATTTCCGCCACGACGCAAGTGTCGCGGAAGTGGTCGGACTGGAGAAGGTTCGCATACATCGAATTCTCGTCCAACGGCTTGCAGGAGCGAATCAGTTCCCAGATCTCCGCGCCATCCTCGCGGATCGGCTTGCGGAAAGTCACTGTTCCTTCGGGCTTTACGCTTTGCAGTGTTTGCACGGGAGTACCTCGGCTGTTTGCTTTGTGTTTTAGTTACTTTGAAAGGCTAAGTAGTTTATAACCGTTTTTAGTTCAACAAGCAAAGTAATAATTCTTTGGCAATCGTTTGGTTCCAACGCTTCCGAAAGAAAAAAGCATTTCTTGGCGGGGGCTTGTGTCAAGGTACTTAGCTTACTATACTATTGTGATGTTAGATCAATCCAGAATGCAAAGCGTTTCAGGCAGTTGTGCAATCTCGCGGACCCGGCATAGACTGACCCGACCCGAGGATGAGAGTGCCATGGACAGGACCGACACGAGTCTGATCGCACTGCGCCGCATCCTGCGGGCGACAGAGCTGTACGGTCGCGATCTTGCGCGTGATGCCGGGCTGACGGCGGTCCAGTTGCGTGTTCTTCAGATCGTCGCAGAAAAGGGTCACAGCACCCCGACCGAGATTGCAACGCGCATGGGTGTGTCGCAGGCGACGATTTCGGTCCTGATCAAGAAGCTGGAATCCTACGGATTTCTCGAACGTCACAAATCCCTTTCGGATCGCCGCCAGACCGACCTTGAGATCACGAGGATCGGCCTTGCCAAGGTGGATGTGGCGCCGGACGCTCTCCAGCAACGCTATGTCACACAATTCGAGGCGCTGCCGGACTGGGAACAGTCGATGATCGTTTCCGTTCTGGAACGTGTGGCGGGCATGCTTGACGCATCGGACATGCCGGCCGAGCCTGTTCTGACGACAGGTGACATCCTGCGCCACGACCACCACGGCTGAGACGCCATTCCGCTATAGCACGGACAAGGTCGTTGTCGCCCGGGCCTGATGACCCGGGCGCTGGCTTGTGATGGATGCCTCAGAGTCCATCCGAGATCATATTGTTTTTTGGCATAGTCTTCGGAGCATGGAGCGAATTGACGCCCAGCGTAGAAATGCCAGCGCGTTTCGGTTCAGGCATTCCCAGTCCTTGGCCAAGCGGCGGCACCGATTGAGCCATCCGATGGTCCGCTCGACGACCCATCGTTTGGGCAGGACAACGAATTTTCCGGCGTCCGAGCGCTTGACGATCTCGACATTGATCTTGCGGCAAACCTTCTTCAACCCTTCCCGGAACTTCGGTCCCTGGTAGCCGCTGTCGGCATAGAGTTTCAGCAATGATGGATACCGGCCGAACAGCGCGCCCATCAGCAGAACGCCCCCGTCGCGGTCCTGGATGTCCGCCGCATGGACAATGGCCTGCATCAGCAGACCTTGGGTATCGACGAGGACGTGGCGCTTTTTGCCCCTGATCTTCTTGCCCGCGTCAAAGCCCGGCGGGTCGATCGAGACCCCCCTTTTTCCGCGCTCTTGACGCTCTGGCTGTCGATGATTGCGGCGGTGGGGCTGCTGTTGCGGTCT
>JAGXGV010000105.1 GCA_024636635.1 Puniceibacterium sp. | reverse complement strand
CGGCTGTCCAGGCCCCGGTGCAAAGCGCAGACCTGCCGCGCCCCTTGCAATTGCGTGTCATATTTCATTCTCCTTTGACTGATCGCGGCAGTGCGCGATCCGGCTGCCCAGCCGGCAACCTTGCCTGGCCCATGATGGCAGCAGCCCTGATTTCATTGATCCGTGCGCGTGCTGCGCCCAAGAAACTAATTGGAGTGTCCGAATGGCGCGCCCTGCCGGCAAATGGTGGGGCAGGGCGCTCAGGAAAACTCAGGCGGGGGCGAAGTCCCTCGTAGGCATAGCCGCGACGATGCGCCCCCAATCGGCGCGCGAATTGCGGCCTTCCTTGCCGACGCCGAACACCTGAAAGATCAGACCGCCCATCGCATCGAGGCTTCGACCGAAACGGCAGGCCCGCGCTGCGTCGGCTTGTCGACGGCCCAGACCTCGGCCACCTTGTCCAGCCGCAGATGCAGGTTGAAGCCGGGGTCCATCACGTTCTGCCACGGCCCCATGGGGTGCAGTTTTCCGATTGGCCCGGTGTGGATCTGAATGCATCCGCGATTGCCTACAAAGATCATCACCTCGATTCCGGCGTCGCGGACAGCGGTCAGCATGGCATCTGCGGCCGCCGGTTCAAGCTGCCGCACATAGGGTGCCCCAGCGATGCGGTAGGCCCCAAGCCGGTTCATCCTCAGTTTCGAGCACAGGCGCAGAAACTGGTGCGTGTCTGTCAGTTTTGCCCATTCCTCGCGCAGGATAGCCACCTTGTCCGGATTGGATTTGGCCGCCTCGACCGGCGCGCGGGGCGCCGCCACGAAATCCGTCGACTGATCTGCGACGGCCAGATCGGTGACGATCTCCAGCCAATCTTGATGCAGGGACGCTTCTCGCAGGTGGATCTTGTGAACCGCGTCGCCCGCCGCATCAAAGATCTGGAGCGAACGACGCGGGCCCTGCTCGGACGGCGTTTCGACCGCGAAGGCGTGGACCCAATGCGAGGGAAAGATGCGCAAGTCGATATCTTCGGTCAGTGTCATCGCGGCATGTTGGCCCGGATGGTAGTTTCCGTATTGGCCGACCTTTTCATGCACGCAGGCATCGACGCGTGTCAGGGCCATGACCTCGCCCAGTTTTTCGGCAGCAGGAATAAGGCCGTCAGGATGTGCGGCGATTCGCGTGGCGGTCTGGCCGACATGGGCCGCCACCAGTTGTGCTTCGGAAATGCCGAGCTTGTCGGCCAGATCGCGGGCACGCAGTTTCGGGTTTTCCGCTTGATAGGTGCGAATATCTTGCGGGGTGACAGCGGCTGTGTCGTTCATGGGCGTCCTCGGAGTTGATTTTGCGGTCCGATGGCTGCGCCCGAATAAATCTGGTGCGTGGCTGTCTCAAATTACTTGACTGTTTTAGTATGGTACGGTTAACGCTGCAACCCATCGCGATACGGTTTATCGACAAATCTCCAAAACAGCCGCGCCAGCCCTCGCAAGCTACGGCAAGAAACGCATGAAGGATGGCGCATATGCTCACCCCACTCTTGCGCGGCACGACCGCGCTTGTCTGCTTGTCTGTGGCCGCTACGGCTGCAGCACAAGATGACCCCGGTTTTCTCGGAACCCTTGTTCTGACCGGCGGAAAACGAGACCTCAGCTATGGCACGGCCCTTGCCCGGACCGTGGTCGACGAGGAAGAAATCAAGGACCGGCAGGCCAGCACCGTCGCGCAGCTGATCGACTCGGTGCCCGGTGTCACGCTGGTCAACGGCACGACACCGCAAGGATCGGGGATCAACATTCGCGGGTTTGGTGCCAACACGACCTTTGGCTCGGACCAGAAGATCGCCGTTCAAATCGATGGCGCCAGTGTCGGCTCCGAAGAGCTCTACCGGATCGGCACGCAGCTCTTCACGGATCCGATGCTGTATCGGCAGGTCGAAGTTCTGCGCGGCACCATCGGCAGCTTTGCCTACGGGTCGGGCATCGTCGGCGGTGTCGTCAAGCTGGAGACGAAGGACGCCAGCGATTTTACTGGCGGCGTGCCGGGCTTTGGCGGCTCGCAAACGCTGGAATACAGCTCGAACGGGGACGGCTGGGCGACCTCGACCAACCTCGCGTGGATGCCGACCGACGGTGTTGAATTCCTGCTGAATTATACGCTACGCGATCAGGGCGACCTGAAGGCTGGCGACGGCACCACTATCGGCAATTCATCGTTCCGCACGCCATCGTGGCTGGCCAAGGGCAAATTCACCTTCGGAGAGGATGACGCGCAATCGCTGACGCTCAGCTATTCCGAAACGGTCGCCGACGACAAGGACGTGCCATACGATCAGTTCGAGACGACGGCTGGCAGTTTTGGCCGTGTGGATAGGCGCACCGATACCAGTCAGGCGGTCGCGGAATACCGCTATAACCCGGCGAGCGATCTGATTGATCTGCGCGCAAACCTTTCCTACGCCGATCAGAAGATTGACGTGGATTATATCGACGGCAGCTCGCCCTTTCAGGGCGGGCAGAGCGTCGCGGCATTTTGCGCCAGCCCGTTTACAGCGGTGATCTGCGCCGACAATCGCTATCAGACGACCAAGCTGACCGTCTCGAACCGTGCGATTTTCAACACCGGCGCGGTTGCGCATGACATGCTCGCCGGCGGCGAGGTGATCCGCAAGGAACGACTGGACGCGGCCAGTTCGCCGGGCGGCGAGGATCGGCGCTTTGCCATCTTCGTGGTGGACGAGATGTCCATCGGGCAATTCACCGCGACGCCGGCCCTGCGCTATGAGCATTCCCGGATCGAGAGTTCGGTGCCGCTGGCCGGGGTGCCGGATAACTATGAAAAAGACGCGCTGATGGGCGGTCTGGCCTTGGCATATGATTTTGGCAATGGCCTGTCGGTCTTTGGCAGTGCCGCCTACACCGAGGGCCTGCCGATCATCGACGATCTGGGCACCACCGCCACGGCCCTGCGCCGCATCGGCATGTCCGAAAAATCACACACGTTCGAGATCGGGGCAGAATACACCGGCGTCGATGTCTTCGCGCAGGGCGACAGCTTTACCATTCGTGGCAACGTCTATCAGACAGAGCTTTGGGACGTGACCAGCTATACTGTTGCTGGCTCAACAGGGTCAGAATTGGACAGCGTGGAGTCGCGCGGCGTCGAACTCGAAGCCTCCTACGGGATGGCAAGCGGCGTCTATTTCGACCTTGCCGGGCACCTGGGCGACGGAACCGAGGTCAACCCGGACCGCACGAGCACGACCTGGCGCAACAGCCCCGCAGACCGTGTGCAACTGACCGTTGGCAAGAAATGGGACGATTCGCTCGATTTAAGCTGGGAGGTTGTCCACGCCGCAGACCGGCGCGATGCCCTCAACGCCGATCTGCCGGACAACACGGTGCACAATCTGCGCGCGACATGGCGCCCGGAGCAAAGCTGGGCTGCGGGCGCCGAGGTCCGTTTCGGTGTCGAGAACCTGCTTGATGACGACTATGTGGGCCATTTGTCCTCACCCACTAGAAAAGCGCCGGGCAGAACCTTCAAGGTGTCGCTGACCAAGACATTCTGAACCTTTGGATGCCGGGGTCTGTGGCCCCGGCGTTCGCCCCGGCCGGATGGGACGCGGCCCCCGGCCAGATCCGCCGGATCGGCCCCGACAAAGGCTGATTTGCGTCGTATTCTGAGCCGTATTTTCTGCAATTCTTACGCCAATTGAGGTAAACACCGCAGGCGGGCAGATGCCAACACCCTATACAGACCAGTTTTTCGTGATGGATCCGGGCAATCCGCCTGGGGGCGGAGCGGCTTTGACCGTTCAGAATT
Organism: Puniceibacterium sp.; assembly: GCA_024636635.1. Taxonomy (GTDB): domain Bacteria; phylum Pseudomonadota; class Alphaproteobacteria; order Rhodobacterales; family Rhodobacteraceae; genus Puniceibacterium. Next base: position 3,672 of record JAGXGV010000105.1, on the reverse strand, counting down.
TCGGCTTCATCGATCAGAACGATGATGGCTTCATCAGCACCACTGCGGGCGATAGCTTCAATGGCTTGACGGTGACGAGTGTCTGGGTGGGCGATACGATCACGGTGGATATTCCCGGTCAGGGTGAAGTGGTCATCGAAGGCGTGACATTCTATGTCTCGGGCGGGCCAGCGGTGTTTACGCCGACAGACGGCACGATCCTGCAAGACGCCACATTCGTCAGATCGACCTTCGTGAACAACAGCACGCAGATCCCGCTATCGTCGCTGACGCCCACCTGTTTCACCCGTGGCACGATGATGCTGACGCCCGATGGGCCGCGCGCGATCGAGGCGCTAAAGGTGGGCGACCTGGTGTTCACCCGCGACCACGGCGCGCAACCCGTCCTGCTGATCAGCCGCGAAAGCTACACGGCGTGGGGCCGGAACGCACCGGTTCGCATCTGCAAGGGGGCGCTGGGCAATGATGCGGACCTGATGGTCTCGCAAAATCACCGGATGCTGATTTGCGACTGGCGGGCCGAGCTTTTGTTTGGCGAGGACGAACTGTTGGTCGCCGCCAAGCATCTGGTGAATGGCGACACGATCTATGTTCACGAGGGCGGCGAGGTGGAGTACTTCCATCTGCTCTTTGCCAATCACGAGATCATCTGGGCCGCAGGCATCCCGTCCGAAAGCTATCTTCCGGATCATAATCAAGACCAACAGAGTGCTGAGACCTGCGAAGAATTGCGCCGCCTGTTCCCCGACCTGCACAGCTTTGCAGAGGTGGCGCGGCAGACTGCGCGCCCGGTGGCCCGTGCAAAGGACGCGGCGGTTCTGGCGCTGCTTTGATCGCAAGCTCCGATTGCAAGATTGGTGCCACCCAAAGGGCGCCAGTCGATCAGCGCGCCCCGGACAGGACGGTTGCGATGACGCGGCACGCCCTGCGTCTTTGCGCCTCAATCACATTCGACAGGGATCGAAAATCCGGTCTTGACGCGATCCATGACAACGCTGGTGCGAAATCGCAGGACGTTTTCCTCGGCAAGGAAATGGCGGTGGGTGAAGCTTTCAAAATCCGCCATGTCGCGGGCAGACAAGATCAGGATGAAATCGGCGTCCCCGGTGACATAATAGCATTGCATCACCTCCGGAGCGGCCTGCATCGCAGCCTTGAAGCGATCCAGATCGGCCTTGCGCTCGGCCTGAAGCGTGACCTCGACGATCAGGATAAGCCCGCGTCCGACGTGGGCGGGGTCAAGGATAGCGATTTCGGCCTCGATGACGTCCGAACCCCGCAGGCGCGCCAGCCGCTTGCGACAGGCATCAGGCGACAGGCCCACTTGCGGCGACAAAGCCTCGGCGGTGACGCGGGCATTCGATTGCAGGGCATTTAGGATGAGGGCGTCGAATCTGTCCATTCATACGTCATCGCTTAGAATCGGCTGTAATCAAACGCCCATTTGCCCCGCTGTCCGATAATTGGGGTGCATCAGGCTAAAACGTCGGAAATTCGGCCCGAACGGGCCTCAGATGTCTGCCTTGATGGCCGCGAAATGCGCTACGCTCCGCATGATCTGACGGGAGGGAACATGGGCCAACATTTGCACAATCCGTGGCGCGGGCGGGGGCTGGACGGGGCAGGGCCGTTGCCTTTGGCCGATGCGAGCGGCGTGGCCGACCTTCTGCAACGCTGCCCGGCCCATGCGCCCACACCCCTGCGCCCCGAGCCGAAGCTGGCGGCCAGACTGGGCATCGCGCAGCTGTGGCTGAAGGATGAACGTGCGCGCATGGGCCTTGGCAGTTTCAAGGCGCTTGGCGCAGCCCATGCCATCGCCCGCGAGGCCGCCGCCACGGGGGCGGGCGATCTTTGCACGGCGCTGCAGGGGCGTGTCTATATCACCGCCAGCGCGGGCAATCACGGGTTGTCCGTCGCCGCCGGGGCGCGCTTGTTCGGGGCGCGGGCAGTGGTCTACCTTGCCGAAACCGTGCCCGAAGCCTTTGCTAAACGCCTGCAAGACAAAGGTGCCGAGGTCGCGCGCGCGGGCGCGCATTACGAGGCCAGCATGCAGGCCGCCGCCGCCGATGCACAGGCGCACGGCTGGACCCTTCTGTCGGATAGCTCATGGCCCGGATACACCGAACTGCCTTTGCGCGTGATGGAGGGGTATCTGCAACTGGCGGCCGAGGCTGCGACGCAAATCGACCAGCCCCCCACACACATCCTGCTGCAAGCAGGTGTCGGGGGGCTGGCCGCAGCGGTCGCGGCCCATGCGCGCATGGTCTGGGGCGAGGGGCCGCAGATCATCGTGGTCGAGCCGGAGGCAGCACCGGCCCTGATAGACAGCATCCGCGCGGGCCTCGTGGTCGACACCAGCGGGCCCGCATCCTGTATGGGCCGGCTGGACTGCAAGACGCCGTCGATGATCGCGCTGAATGGTCTGGCGCGCGATGCGGACCTCTTTGTCACCATTTCCGAGGCCGAGGCGATCAGCGGGGCTGATCTTCTGGCCGAACATGGCCTGCCGACGACCGAGTCGGGCGGGGCAGGGGTTGCGGCGATGTTGGCCGGGCCGGGATTGCCGCCGGATGCGCGGGCTCTGGTCATCCTCAGCGAGGGCCCCGAGGATGGCTGAGCGATCCATGAATTTCCCCGCGCCGGAGTATCGCGCGCGCATTGACCGCCTGCAGGCGGGTATGGCCCACGGCGAGCTAAATGCGCTTTTGCTAAGCGCGCCTGCCGACATCTTTTACACGACCGGTTTTCTGACCCGGTTCTGGGAGAGCCCGGCGCGGCCCTGGTTCGTGGTGGTGCCGCAGGCGGGCGATCCGGTGGCGGTGATACCCACCATCGGGGCAGACCTGATGGGGCGCACATGGCTGCGCGACATTCGCACATGGCAGGCGCCCGATCCGCGCGACGATGGCATCACCCTGCTTGCCGATGCACTGGCGGAGGCGGTGCCAGAAGGTGGGCGGATCGGCCTGCCAATGGGGGAGGAGACGCACCTGCGCATGCCTCTGGCGGGGTTCGAGACGCTCGCCGCGCGGCTCGCTCCGCGGAGCTTTGTGGACGCCACCGATTGCGTCCACCGGGCGCGCGAGATCAAATCCGAGGCCGAGATCACGAAAATTCGAGAAACCTGCGCCATCGCGGCCCGCGCCTTTGACCGCGTGCCGGAGTTCGCAAAGGCGGGGCAGTCCTTGGCGGAGGTGTTCCGCAGCTTTCAGATCGCGCTCTTGGCCGAGGGGGCAGATTGGGTCAGCTATGTCGCAGGTGGCGCGGGGCCGGACGGATACGGCGACGTGATCTCGCCTGCAGGCCCGCAGCGCTTGCAGCAAGGTGATGTGTTGATGCTGGACACGGGCGCAGTAAGGGATGGGTATTTCTGCGATTTCGACCGTAACTTCGCGATTGGCCCTGCCTCGGGCCCTGCACGCTGCGCGCATGCTGCGCTGTGGCAGGCCACCGAGGAGACATTGGCTGTGCTGCGCCCCGGCGTGCGTGCCTGCGACGTGCACAGGATGCTCGGCGAGGGGCTGCAAAGGCGCGGCATGGTGCCATCGGCTGGGCGGCTGGGCCATGGGCTGGGTGTGACGTTGACCGAATGGCCCTCGTTCACGCCATTGGTTCAAACGCCCCTGCGCGCGGGCATGGTGCTGACGCTTGAGCCGGGATGCGTGACGGGCG
>JAGXGV010000104.1 GCA_024636635.1 Puniceibacterium sp. | reverse complement strand
TGAGCGTCTCGTGGGCTCGGAGATGTGTATAAGAGACAGGTCGGATGCCATTCCGCGCGACATCGCCGGTGTCGCCCGGTCGCTGCGCCCGCAACTGCGCCCGGCCGGATTGCAGCAGACCGCATCGCTGGCTCCGCTGGAGCCGGTCGAGCAGACCACCGCCGAGCTTGATCCGCAAACCCTGCCCACGGGCACGCGGCTTGTGCAATTGGGCGCCTATGACAGCACGGAAACCGCGCGCAAGGAATGGACCCGGCTCGAATCGCGGTTCGGCGACTACATGGAAGGCAAGGACCGCGTGATCCAGCGCGCTTCGTCCGGGGGGCGCGTGTTCTACCGCCTTCGGGCGCATGGCTTTGCCGACATCCAGGACGCGCGGCGGTTCTGCTCTGCCTTCGTGTCCGAAAACGCGGACTGCATCCCTGTGGTCACCCGGTGAACCGGTTCGGCGCCGCGATCCTTGGCTGTTCAGGTCCAACCCTGTCCGGCGCCGAAAGCCTGTTTTTCCGCGATGTGAACCCGTTCGGGTTCATCCTGTTCACCCGCAATCTGGAAGACGCCGACCAGATCCGCGCGCTGTGTGCCGATCTGCGCGACTCTGTCGGCTGGCACGCGCCGGTCTTTGTCGATCAGGAGGGGGGGCGCGTCCAGCGCCTGCGGCCACCGCTGGCGCGCGACTGGCCCGCGCCGCTGGATCATGTGACGCAATACGGCGCACATGCGGGCCGCGCGATGTACCTGCGCTACCGCATCATCGCCGCCGAACTTCTGGCGCTTGGCCTCGACGGCAATTGTGCCCCGATGCTGGATGTCGCCCGCCCCGAGACGCACCGTTTCCTGCGCAACCGCTGTTATGGCGACACCGTCGGGAAGGTGATCGAGGTGGGGCGCGCCGTGGCGCAGGCGCATCTGGATGGCGGTGTGCTGCCGGTGGTCAAACACATCCCCGGTCACGGGCTTGCGCAGCTTGACAGCCATCTTGACCTGCCACGCATCACCGCCGACGCCGAAACCCTGAAGGCTACCGATTTTGCGGCCTTCAAGGCGTTCGGCGACCTGCCGCTGGGGATGACCGCGCATCTGGTCTATGACGCCTTCGATCCGCTGCCCGCGACCATCTCGGGCCGCATGATGTCGATGATCCGCGACGATCTGGGCTTTGGCGGGCTGATCATGACCGACGACATCTCGATGCAGGCGTTGTCTGGCACGATCCCGGAACGCGCTGTGGCGTCGATCCGCGCGGGGTGCGACGTTGTCCTGCACTGCAACGGCGACATGGCCGAAATGCTGCCCATGATGCGCTATGTCGGCGCAATGTCGGATGATGCGCAGACCCGGGCCGAGGCCGCGCTGACCGCCCGCCCGCAGGTGCCCGAGGTTGACATTGCGGCACTTGCGGCCCAGCTTGAGGCGCTTCCCGCTGAGCGCCCCGATGACTGACCCGAAGACGGACGAGATGACCGAACAGGATCCTTTCACCCCCGAACCGCAAAGCGTTGCGGACCGCCTTGCCGCCGAGGCGCTGATTGTCGATGTGGACGGCTTTGAAGGCCCGCTCGACCTTTTGCTGACGCTGTCGCGCACACAGAAGGTCGACCTGCGCAGGATCTCGGTGCTGCAATTGGCGCGTCAGTACCTTGCCTTTGTCGAACAGGCCAAGGCGCTGCGCCTTGAACTGGCGGCAGACTATCTTGTCATGGCGGCCTGGCTTGCCTTTCTCAAATCCCGCCTGTTGCTGCCGCCCGATCCGACCGAGGATGGTCCCTCGGGCGAGGATCTGGCCGCGCACCTTGCGTTTCAGCTTGAACGGCTTCAGGCGATGCGCGACGTTGCCGCGCGGCTGATGGGGCGCGACCGGCTGGGGCGCGATTTCTTTGCACGTGGCGAAAGCCAGCAGGTCGAACGGGTCCGCGCCATCCGCTATACCGCGACGCTGCTTGACCTGATGCAGGGCTATGCCCGGATCCGCACGCGTGACGAATTCCGCCCCTTCGTGATGGACCGCGATAAGGTCTTTACGATGGAGCAGGCGCTGGAACGGATGCGCGGGCTGATCGGTTTTGCCGGCACCTGGACCGACATATCCTCTTATCTGCCCGAGGGGTGGGATGTGGACCCGGTCAAGTGGCGATCGGCCACCGCCTCGACCTTTGCCGCATCGCTGGAACTGGTGAAAGAGGGCAAGGCCGAGTTGCGCCAGTCCGGGCTCTTTGCGCTGATCCAGCTGCGCCGTACAGAGCGGTCGCGTGACTGATTCCGCATCCGACGACACGCGACCGGCCCGCCGCAGCCTGTTCGAGGCCCCCGTCATGGGGGAACAGGAACGCATGGTCGAAGCGGTGTTGTTCGCCAGCGCCACCCCCGTCACCGTGGCGGAACTGAACGACCGCATGCCCCATGGCTGCGACGCCGCCGAGGCGCTGGTGCATCTGCGCAAACGCTACGAAGGGCGCGGCGTGCATGTGGCCAGGGTGGGCGACGCCTGGGCGATGCGCACGGCACCCGATCTGTCCTTTCTCATGCAGACGGAAACGGTCGAGACCCGCAAGCTGTCGCGCGCCGCGATCGAGACGCTGGCGATCATCGCCTACCATGCCCCGGTGACCCGCGCCGAGATCGAAGAAATCCGCGGCGTGTCGGTGTCGCGCGGCACTGTGGATCAGCTGCTCGAGATGGAATGGATCCGCTTTGGACGGCGCAAGATGACGCCGGGGCGGCCGGTGACCTTTGTGGTGACGCAGGATTTCCTGGACCACTTCGGGCTGGAAAGCGCCCGCGACCTGCCGGGCCTGAAGGAGTTGCGCGCCGCGGGCCTTCTTGACAACCGCCCGCCACCGGGCGCCATGCCGCAAGGCGGCGAGGGCGATATGGACCGCGACGAGGCCATCGACACGGGCCAGAGCGAGTTGTTCGAGGACTGAGCCGGGTCCGATGCGGCAACTGGCGCGGGGATACGTTGCAACCGGGCCCGCGAATGGCACAGTCTTGATCTATGACCGCGGTCATAACCCGCAGCGGCAGGCCCGACAGGCCGCCAGGCGCGCGCGTCAGGCCGCAAGGATCATGCGCCGCAACAGCCTGTGACTGTCGCGCCCATTAGCGCGAAAGCAGGTGACAGGCGGGCCGGTGCGTCACGCTCTGAAATGTTTTGACAGTTTCAACCCCTGACCCTGATAGTTCGATGCGATCCCGGTGCCATAAAGCTGGCGGGGCACTTCGGTCATGCGTTCATAGACCAGCCGCCCGACGATCTGCCCGTGCTCAAGCACAAAGGGCGCTTCGTGGCAGCGCACCTCGAGCACGCCGCGCGACCCCAGACCACCGGCTCCGGCATGACCGAAACCGGGGTCGAAGAATCCGGCGTAGTGCACGCGGAATTCCCCCACCATGGCAAAATAGGGCGCCATTTCTGCCGCATAGGCCGGGGGGATGTGCACCGCCTCGCGACTGACCAGTATGTAGAAGGCATCCGGATCAAGGATGATGCGCGCCTTGTCGGTGCGCAATTCTTCCCAGAACTCGGCCGGGTCATAGACGCCGATCCGGTCAAGGTCGATCACCCCGGTATGGGGCTTGGCACGGTAGCCGACCAGCGTGCCCTGGGCCGGTTTCAGATCCACAGAGAACCCAAGGCCGTCACCGATCACCGCAGGCCCGCCGGTCACGAGGATATCGCTGTCGTGCAGCGCCGAAAGTTCCCGGTCGCTCAGCACCGACCGGCCCCTGCGGAACCGGATCTGGTTAAGCCGCATGCCCGGGCGCACCAGTACCGAAAACGACCTTGGGCAGATCTCGGCATAGAGCGGGCCCTGATATCCTTCGGGAATCCGGTCGAATTCGGTGCCGCCGTCGGTGATCAGCCGGGTCAGCAGGTCCAGCCGCCCGGTCGAGCTTTTGGCATTGGCGATGGCCTGCACGTCGCCGGGCAGGTTCAGCCGCTCCATCAGCGGCACCACATAGACGCAGCCCTTTTCCAGCACCGCACCCGCGCTCAGATCGACCTTGTGCATCACGAATTCGTCGATCCGCGCGGCAACGTCCTGACCATGGCCCGCCAGAAAGGAGGCGCGCACGCGATACGCCACAGAGCCAAGCCGCAGGTCAAGGCTGGCCGGCTGCACCTGCGCCTGCGTGATGGGCGTGTCCGACAGCAGGGTGCCGTCAGCGATCATCGCTTCGATATGCTGGCTGGGCAGAACGCCTGTCATCGGGGTCTCCTGAAGCATCGGCAAAGGTGCCCCTGAATAGCAAAGTGACAGAGCGGGGGGAAAGGGGGAAACGCGGGGTTTTGCTAACCCCTGACGCATGATGTTCACAACGGAACATTTGGTAGCTGGTCGGGCTAGCAGGATTCGAACCTGCGACCTTCCGTCCCCCAGACGGACGCGCTACCAAGCTGCGCTATAGCCCGACTGAGGCACGTCATATCGGTTTTACGTCGGAGGGCAAGCCCGAAATGACAGAAATTCGCGCCGCAGTGACGCTCTTGCGTTTTGGGGAAAACCGGAAACATCCAGCATCGCTTTTCGCGTTTGAGCCGCAGGCAGAGGGCAGCGCGCCAGAGAGTCAGGAATTTCCCGGAACGCCATGGGTTTGCGGATCCTGCCGCGCCGCATGCCTGTGGGTGCGCAGTTGCGCGGCAAGCGGTGCGATGGCCTGCCGCTGCGCGACCGTCAGCCGGGTGATGCGCGACAGATGGCTCAGGCATCCGGGTGCGGTGAGGATGGCGCCAAGGTCAGGATCGTCGGGCAGGGGCGGCGCGTCTTTCGCCGCCACGGGTGCCTCATGTTGCTGTTCGTCTTCCTGTTCGTCGGGCTCTGATACCTCGGGCGCGACCGGGGTTTGGTCAGGGTGGTCAGGGTCCTGCGGCGCACTGTCGGGGATGTCGACAGCTACCGGGTCCGTGAGAGGTTCGTCGGCTTCCATTGGCGTGGCCTTTGGCGCGGTATCGAGCTGGTCCGCGGCGACCGGAACCGTGGCGTCTTCACCGGGCATCATCGGATCCTGCAGGAAATCGGGCACCGGGCTGTCGGCAAACGAGTCGCTGTCCCCGGAGGAGTCCTCCAAGGGTTCGGAATCGTCCTTTGCCTCGACCGGAACCGAGGCAGTGTCGTCGGAGGGGCCGGGCAAGCCTTCCTCTGCGGGGCCGGACGGCGCGTCCGCTGCTGAATCTGACGGAGCGTTGGCTGCGGTATCGTCCACGGCCAGGGGTTCGAGGGACTCTTGCGGAACAGACTGCGGCGCGTCGTCTGGCGGGGTCTTCGCGCGATCCCTTGCGCTGCCGCGCTGCGCGAAGGGCACCACGATGTCATCGGGTTCGGGCACGTCGGCAAAAGGTGCCTCGTCAATCGCGTCGTGCCTGGAGGCGTCATTCTCAGTGTCCACGACGTCGGCAGAGAGGGAGGCGACATGCCGGACCCCCTGTTCGCGCAGAACCTTCTGTACGCCCTTGATGGTCATGCCTTCGCTGTGCAGCAGGGTTTTGATTCCACCCAGCAATTCCATGTCGGCGGGGCGGTAGTACCGCCGCCCGCCGGCACGCTTGACCGGTTTCACCTGGGTGAATTTGCTTTCCCAGAAGCGCAGCACATGCGCGGGCGTGTCGAGCCATTCCGCCACCTCGCTGATTGTGCGAAAGGCATCGCGGGACTTGCTCATGGCGTTTTCCTCAGCGCTTGTTGCCGGCGGCAACGCGCTCTTTCATCAGATGCGACGGGCGGAAGGTCAGCACGCGGCGCGGCTGGATCGGGACTTCTTCGCCGGTCTTGGGGTTGCGTCCGACCCGGGCGGCCTTGTCCCGCACCGAAAAGGTGCCGAAGGACGAGATCTTGACCTGCTCGCCCGCGACCAGGGAATCGGACATGTGGGTCAGCACGGCTTCGACCAGTTCGGCGCTTTCGTTGCGCGACAGTCCGACTTCGCGGAACACCGCTTCGCTCAGATCCATACGTGTCAGGGTCTTTTCGCCCATGCCTTGTCCCTCCTTGTTTGGGACAGAATAGGCAGGTGCGAATTTCCGAGTCAATATCAATGGCTTGCAACAGCGCAATTTCAAAGGGTTGCGGCGACTACCAGCGCAAAACGACCGCGCCCCAGGCCAGGCCGCCGCCGATTGCCTCGGTCACGACCAGATCGCCACGCTTTATCTGGCCACGCTCCTTGCCCACGGACAGGGCCAGGGGAATCGATGCCGCCGAGGTATTGCCGTGGTCCTGCACCGTCACGACGACGCGGTCCATCGACAGGCCCAGCTTCTTGGCAGTGCCCTGAATGATGCGGATGTTGGCCTGATGCGGCACGACCCAGTCCACATCCGCCCCGGTCAGTCCGACCTTTTCCAGCGCTGTGGTCGCAGTGGCAGCCAGCTTTTCGACAGCATGGCGGAACACTTCCTTGCCTTCCATGCGCAAATAACCGGTGGTCTGGGTCGATACACCGCCGTCGACGTAAAGAATGTCGCGGAACCGCCCGTCAGAGTTGAGATCGGTGGACAGCACGCCCCGGTCCGCCGGAGTGCCGTCGCCTTCGCCCGCTTCGAGAATCAGCGCACCGGCGCCGTCGCCGAACAGCACGCAGGTGCTGCGGTCGGTCCAGTCCATGATGCGGCTGAAGGTTTCCGCGCCGATGATCATCACGCGCCCAGCCTGACCCGACAGGATCAGCGCATTGGCATTGGCGAGGGCGTAGATGAAGCCGGCACAGACCGCCTGTACGTCGAAGGCGAAGCCTTTGGTCATGCCGAGTTCGGCCTGCACCATGGTCGCGGCCGAGGGAAAGATGAAATCGGCGGTCGAGGTGGCAAGAATGATCGCATCCAGATCATCCACGGCCAGCCCTGCGTCCGCCAGCGCGGCGCGGGCTGCGCGCGTCGCCATGTCCGACGTGGTCTGCCCCGGAGCGGCGAGGTGCCGCCGTTCGATCCCCGAACGCGAGCGAATCCATTCGTCCGAAGTGTCGAGGCTGGCTTCGAATTCGGAATTCTTCATGATGCGGTCGGGCAGGTAGTGTCCGACACCTGCGACCACGGCACGTTTAGTCATTGAGTCGTTCCGTCCTTTGCCGCGGTTTCACCGGACCCGTCTGCAAGTCCATCGTGGTCAAGTACCGCGGTGGATGCAACCCGTGCGGCGAGTTTGTCGGTGAACCCGATCTGTGCCAGCTTGAAGGCCAGCTTGACCGCCGCCGAAACGCCGGTCGCATCCGCCGATCCGTGGGATTTGACCACGGTGCCGTTCAGGCCAAGGAAGACGCCGCCGTTCACCCGCCGCGGGTCGATGCGTTTCTGCAACCGCTTGAGCGAGGTGAGCGCTAGGACCGAGGCGAGCCGCGACAGGACGGAATAGGCGAACGCCTCTTTCAGCAGGTCGCCGATCAGGCTGGCGGTGCCTTCGCCGGTCTTGAGCGCGACATTGCCGGTGAAACCGTCGGTCACGATGACATCCGCGCTTTTGCCGGGAATATCGCCACCTTCGACGAAGCCGACAAATTCGAAACCGGAGGTGGGGGCGGCGGCGCTCATCAATTCGAACGCCTCTTTCAGTTCGGACCGTCCCTTGTGTTCCTCAGTGCCCACGTTCAGCAGCCCGACACGCGGCATTTCGAGCGCAAGACCGTTGCGGGCGTAGGACGCGCCCATCAGCGCGTATTGCAGCAGGTCATGGGCATCCGCCTTGATGTCGGCGCCCACGTCGAGCATCACGTTGAACCCCTGCGGATTGCGCGACGGCCAGAGAATCGCGATGGCGGGCCGATTGACGCCCGGCAGCTTGCGCAGGCGGATCATCGACAGCGCCATGAGCGCGCCGGTGTTGCCGCAGCTGACCGCCACAGTCGCCTCGCCGTTGCGCACGCTGTCCAGCGTGGACCACATCGAGGTGTCCTTGCCGTTGCGCATCACCTGGCTTGGCTTGTCATCCATGCTGACGACGCCTGCGGCATCCCGGATCTCGCAGACTTCGGCAAGCCCCTTGCGTTTGGCCACGAGCCGCTGAAGTTCGGCCGCGGGGCCATGCAGGATGAACCGGATGTCCGGGTTCAGGGCGGCAGAGTCGGCAATGCCGGCGACAACCGTCGCCGGACCCCGGTCGCCGCCCATGGCGTCTATAGAAAGCACGAAGGGACCGGCGCCCGCCTTCTTTTGATCCTGCGATGAGGTCATGAGGAGGGCCTTGGCCAGTGGCTTATTATGCCGCGTCTTCGTCCAGTTCGATTTCGTCCGTGGCGGCGATCACTTCGCGCGTGGCATAGTGGCCGCAGGACGGGCAGACGTGGTGTGGGCGCTTGAGTTCGCCGCAGTTGTCGCATTCGTTCGGGTTCCCCGCCACAAGGGCGTCATGGGCGCGGCGGTTGTTGCGACGCGATTTCGAGACTTTGTTCTGTTGGACGGCCATGTCTCAACCTCAATCTGTACTGAGGGCATGGCGCACATGCCCGGTTATCGGAGTGTCCGGCCTCATAGTCGCAAGGCCGCATCGGACACAACCCTGAATCCTGATGAAGGCGCGAAAATAGGGGGAATTTCTGTCAGCGCAAGCGGTTTGTTGCGTGGGGGTCGCTGTTTGGACGCGCCGGCGCCGGGTGTGTGCCGGTCCTGGGCATCCCGGTCTGTTTGCAGCCCGTTCCGCAGGCCACGCCGCCCGCCAGAGGCCGTTTATTCCTTGCCGTCCAGCTTGTCGCGCAACCCCGCAAGACCCGCGAACGGCTTGAGGTCGTCATCGCGCAGTGGCGCAGCGCCGCCTTCGGTAAACACCGCCTCGCCCAGTTCGGCGCCCTCGGCGCGGGGATAAAGCGGCAGCGCGAGGGTCAGCGCCTCGACCATGGCGGCGCGGGCGGAAATTACGTCGCCCAGCGGTTCGGTGGTGTCGTCCTCGGGCATCTCGACTTCGGAGCCTTCTTCGGGCAGGCGGATCTGTTCGGGCGGCACATAGGTGCGCGTCACCTCTTCGTCGATGCGCGTCACCACCGGGGCCAGCGTGACCACGCAGGCCTGCACCACTGTCGCGCCCAACGTGGCGCTCAGCCGCCAGCCGCGCTTGCCCAGCGGCGCGATCTGCCCCTCGAAGCTCAGCTTGCGGATGCCGGTTATGTCGAGTTCACGGGCGATCTGCGCGCGCCCGGCATCGTCGGGGCGCAGGGAAAACCGCGTCGGGGCACGGCTGGACAGGCCGGCCACGCGGAAATCGCCGGTGTCTGCGGGCTTTTTCGGTTCGGGCTGAGCCATGGCTTTGCTGTGTCCTTTACTTGATGGGCTGACATTCCTGATGTAAGCGAGATAGAAGGCGTCAAAGGCCATGGCAAGAGGGACGGCATGAGCGGTAATGGAACCAGGCTGAGGCTCGGGCTTGTGACGGTGGCTTTCGGCCTGCTGTCGGCCTGCACCTCACAATATCGCAGCCACGGCTACGTCCCTCTCGACGAGGACCTCCAGCAGATCGTGGTGGGGGTGGACACCCGTGCGTCGGTCGAGGATCTAATCGGGGTGCCGTCCATTTCCGGCGTGGGCGGCGAGAGCGGGTATTACTACGTCGAATCCAACATGCGCCGCTTTGCCTGGCGCGCGCCCGAAGAGGTCAGCCGAGAGGTGCTGGCGATTTCCTTCGACCGGGCGGATGTGGTGCGCAATATCGAACGCTACGGGCTTGAGGACGGGATTGTCGTGCCGATCTCGCGGCGGGTGACAGAGACGAGTTCGGGTGACATCGGTTTCATCCGCAAGCTCTTTGGCAATATTGGCGGCTTTACAGCCCAAGACCTTCTTGGCGATGGTCTCTGACCCGGGCCGGGCTGTGTCCAAGGCGTAGTCTTTTCCGGCCCGATGACGGCCGGACACAGGCGGAGACGGTCCATGATCACGCTGTGCAAGGGGCATTACCGGAGCCGGGTCGCCGAAACTCTTGAAGATGTGGCCGCCGCGCAGGCGTTGCGGCACCTAGCCTTTCATGGCGCGCCGGGGGTGGACTGCGACGCCTTCGATCCGGTTTGCCTGCACATGCTGATCGAAGAGGCGCGCACCGGGCGGCTGGTCT
>JAGXGV010000103.1 GCA_024636635.1 Puniceibacterium sp. | reverse complement strand
CTTGACGGTGTCGTCGGTGGCACTCCCAGAAGTCGTGGAGAAATATCTCCGCGCCTAAAAGCGCCTGCCCCAGTTGCGTTTGCGCAACTCAGGTAACTCCATCCGGATGCGGCGTGACGGACGACCCTTGATGCGTTGCATCACATCCGCCGGCGAAAGTTTCGGCGGAATCGAGAAGAACACGTGGACGTGATCACGCGCCAACACACCCTTCACGATATGCACACCCAACTTGTCACAAGCATGGAGGATGATCTCGCGGATACACCCACGCATCGGGCATTCCAGCACTTTGTGGCGATATTTCGTGACCCACACGACGTGGAACCTGCGGAAAAATTGGCTGAAGCGGACCGGCTGGAAGCCGGTGGTTTATCTCCAATAGGTGGAAAATCTACGCGCGGCCCATCCGACGGGCAAGGTGCCGTTCAAGCTGAACCAGCGCGTCGTAGATGAGCACGGCAAAGAGTCCAACGATAAGCCCGCCTTGCAACACAAAAGCGGTGTTGTTGGTCAGCAGGCCGGCGATGATCACCTCGCCCAGCGTGCGGGCGGCAACGGTGGAGCCGATGGTCGCAGTCCCCAATGCGATCACCACAGAGAGCCGGATTCCCGTCAGCGTCACAGGCAACGCCAGCGGCAATTCGACCCGGACCAGACGTTGCCAACGGTTTAGCCCGATACCCCGCGCAGCCTCCATCGTGGCAGGAGGAAGGGTCGAAAGTCCGATGATAGCGTTTTCGAAGATAGGCAGCAGACCGTAAAGAAATAGCGCAACCAGTGTCGGCCCCGCGCCGAACCCCAAGGCAGGCACGGCCAGCGCCAGAACCGCGACAGGCGGAAAGGTCTGCCCTACATTGGTGATGGTTCGCGACAGCGGACGGAACGCCGCGCCCGTCGGACGAGTCACCAGTATTGCCAGCGTCACGGCAACGACGGTGGCGGCCCCCGACGCTGCCGCGACCAGGCCAAGATGGCTGAGCGACAGCGACAAGAGCGATGCGCGTTCATAGATCACAGGTCCGCCCACCGGGGCGAGCGGCCGAAACAGCGGAATGAACCACGTCGGCCGCAGCACCAGCGCCAGCAGCAGCGCGACCAGGGCCGGGCGCAGGACCTTCCCGAAACTCATGCGTGCGACCCCACCCTCGCAAGGATCGCGTCGAGCGTGACGCGGCCGACACGCACGCCGTCCCGTTCGACCGGAACCTCGACGCGCCTGGTCCAGAGGCAGGCAGACAGCGCGTCACGCAAGCTCGCCCGTGTCGTCAGTGCCGCACCTTCGGCTGCCCCCTCCTCCATCACTTCAGTGACCGGAATCAGCGACAAGAGCCGCAAGGGCCGTTCCACATCGCCGACCATGTTGGCCACAAAGTCTGTGGCGGGCCGGGTGATGATTTCGGCCGGGGTGCCATGCTGCACAAGCCTGCCCCCGTCCATCACCGCGACCCGGTCGCCGAGACGCATGGCCTCCTCCATGTCGTGCGTCACAAGCATGATGGTCGACCTGAGCTTCTGCTGAATGCGGCGCAGGTCCTCCTGTGCCCTGGTCCGGATGATCGGATCGAGCGCGCCAAAGGGTTCATCCATCAGCAACAGGTCCGGCCGCGACGCCAGCGCACGCGCCACGCCCACGCGCTGCTGCTGCCCACCGGACAATTCAGACGGAAAGCGGTCCCGAAACTGCGCGGGCTCCATTGAAAAGAGTGTGAGCAACTCATCCACCCGGGCGCGGATCTTGTCACGGGGCCAGTTGAGCAGGTCCGGCACGGCGGCGATGTTGCGTGCCACCGAATGATGCGGAAACAGACCGTGACCCTGGATGGCATAACCGATCCGACGCCGCAGGATATGGGGCTTGACCGACAGCGTGGATTCACCGTTGATGCGCACTTCGCCGGAGGTCGGTTCTTCGAGCCGGTTGATCATGCGCAAAAGCGTCGTCTTTCCGGAACCCGACGTGCCGACGATCACGGTGATTGTCCCCGTCTCGACCGTCATGGACACGTCATCAACGGCCGTTTCTCCGTCGTAGATCTTGGTGATGCGGTCGATCTCGATCATGTGGTCTCTTTCCTTGCAGGACGCGTCAGGTCGACCAGAATATCCATCAGGATAGCCGCCGCGAGGGCCAGAACCACGGTCGGCAAAGCGCCGAGCAGGATAAGGTCGGTCGCGGTCTGGTTCAGCCCCTGAAAGACGAAGGTGCCGAAGCCACCTCCGCCGATCAGCCCGGCGATGACCGCCAGCCCGATGTTCTGCACAAGCACGATGCGCAGCCCGGTCAGGATGATGGGCAGGCCCAGCGGCAGTTCGACCCGCCAAAGGCGCTGGCCGGGTGTCATGCCCATGCCGCGCGCCGCCTCGATCGCCGCCGCAGGAGCGGAGGCGAGGCCCGCGACCGTGTTGCCCACCACCGGCAAAAGTGAATAGAGCACCAGCGCCAGAAAAGCCGGAGCGAACCCGATCCCGGCGATGCCAACGGCCTGCGCGCCCGGCACCGTGTCGCCGACCCACCCGAGAATCGGGATCATCAGTCCGAACATGGCAAGCGACGGGATCGTTTGAAGAAAGCTCAGCACTGGCAGGGTCGCGCCACGCAACTGCACCCGACGATGGCACAGCAACCCCAGCGGAAAACCGATCACCGCCGCCACCGCCAAAGAGCCGAAGGCGAGCCCCAGATGTCGGATGAATTCCGTAAGGAACGCATCACGCCGCCCGGCATATTCCTTCAGAACCGACAGGTCCGACAGGGCTCCGGACCACAGAACCGCGCCAAGCGCGGCCAGCACCAGCGCCAGCAAGGCCCCACGTTGCAGCGGGTCCGGGCGCAGGGCGGCCAGCGCATCCGCCATGAGCAGCATGAGAACCACGAGCAGACACCAGAATCCCATGGCGGGCGACACCCGGGCATAGTCTCCGGCTCCTTCGAGCAGGGCAGGTGCGCCCTGAATCAGCAGCCAGAGAAGCCCCGCCAGTCCCAATACCGCGCCCGAAAGGCGCAGCCGCGTGCGCGCCGCCGACATCCCCAATGTCAAGCCCGCCAGCACCGCCACGATGCCGGGCACCGTGACAGGGGCCGTCGCAAGGTTCCATGTCGCTACCCCCTCGCCCGCGACGATCCTGTTGGCGGCCAGTGTCATGAACGGCAGCAGCAGCGCGCCCAAACCCAGAACCGCGAACAGAACCCCCGGCGGAGAGAGCGTTTGCCCGGTGCCGTGGGTGGAAAGGGTGCGCGCGATCAGTCCAGTACTCCGGTTTGGGTCAGATAGTCCCGTGCGACCACCTCGGCCGGCTCTCCCCCCACCTGGATCCGGCCGTTCAGTTTCTGAAGCGTTGCCATGTCCAGCCCGGAAAAGATTGGATTCAGCACCTCCGGGATCGACGGATACTCCGCGAGAACCTCGGCGCGCACGATGGGCGCGGGTTCATAGACTGGTTGCACGCCCTGATCGTCCTCCATTACCACAAGGCCCGTCGCGCCGACGCCGCCATCTGTGCCATAAACCATCGCCGCATTGACGCCAGAGGTGCCGCGCGCCGCCGCCTGAATGGTCGCGGCGGTATCGCCGCCCGACAGGATCACCGTCTGATCCGGAGACAGCGTGAACCCATATGTCTCCTGCATGGCAGGCAGCACGGCGGGAGAGGAGACGAACTCTGTCGAGGCGGCAAGCTTGACCTCACCGCCACCGGCCACCCACTCTCCGAACTCGGACATGGTGGTCAGGTCATTGTCCGCAGCGACCGGACCGGTCACAGCGATGGCCCACGTGTTGTTGGCTGGGGCGGGTACCAGCCAGGTGATGTCGTTCTGCGCACTGTCCAGTTCAGCAGCGCGGGCATGGGCGGCAGCAGCATCCTTCCAGATATCACTCTCGCCCTCGTTGAAGAAGAAGGCTGCGTTACCGGTGTATTCGGGATAGATGTCGATCTGGCTCGCCAGCAGAGCCTCGCGTACCACCTGAGTGCCTCCCAATTGGAGCCGACGTTCGACCGGAAGCCCGGCATCTTCGAGCGCGAGCGCGATGATATTGCCCAGCAGGCCGCCTTCGGTGTCGATCTTGGAAGAGACCGTGATATCAGCGGCGGCTTGCGAAACCACCACGAAAGAGAGGCTGACGGCTGCAACAGCACGAACAATTTGAGGTTCCATGGCTGGACAAACTCCTTGCTTACGAGGGTTGGACACGGCGCGGTGACATCTTGACATATAAAGGTAGAGAGACGTGCCCGGATGCCAAGGCCTGAAACTGATCTAGGCGTAAGTTTGTCCGTTTCAGCCGCCGCCGATCTTGTTGACGATTGGACAGGATTGCAGCGCATTCGTCCGTCAGGAAGGTCTGCAATCCATCCCAGTGTCGGCGGATGTAGGCCAGCTATTGCCCGAGGCGGGATTTGGCCGAGAGGACCCCGGAATCAGGCGAGCAGTCAGAGGAAATTTTTTTGGCCATACAAAATGCCCCAATCTTACCATACACTTTTGGCGACTGGCGCGTAAGTGGCTGATTTTAAGGTAAAAATATGGTGGGTGATAAGGGATTTGAACCCCTGACATCTTCGATGTGAACGAAGCGCTCTACCACTGAGCTAATCACCCTTTGCCGTTCAGGTATCGCCCATCGCGCGCCTGTGCAAGGGGCCACGACGTCTTTTTGCCTTCCACCGGCTTTGCTGATGACCTGGATATTTCTTCCTGATTGAACCGATGCGGTGGCATGTTCCCACCCAGAGGCATCGAGTAAATCAAGACGGTTCTATAGTCACCGAGCGGAACGCGCATCAATGACATCAAAGGTCACTATTCTGGCGAAAGAGTCTTTGTAAGTCGAACAACAATGGCATTTTAAAAGAAAATTGGTGGTCCCGGCGCGATTCGAACGCGCGACCTTTCGCTTCGGAGGCGAACACTCTATCCAGCTGAGCTACGGGACCATCGTTCTTGTTCAGGTATCTGTGCAGAACCTACCCAGACACCCCTTTTGCCTTCAATTCCAAAACCATGTCAACCGATGCCTTTGACAACGGACGGCAGAACACTGAAAAAAAACCAGGCGCATCTGCCTGAGCGGTGTCATAGGGCAAAGCTGCGCCGCTCGCAATCGCAAATCTTGCCATCGCGCACTAGCCAAAGAGCTCATGCGCCAGTTCCAGGGCATCGACCAGAACGTCGACCTCTTCGACGGTGTTGTAAAGACCGAACGACGCCCGGCAGGTGGCGTTGAGACCGAGGTGATCCATCAGCGGGCCGGTGCAGTGCTGGCCCGCCCGGACCGCCACGCCTTTCTTGTCGAGGATGGTCGAGATGTCATGCGCATGTGCCGCGCCGTCGAGTGTAAAGGAAAAGATCGCCGCCTTGTCCTCCGTGGAGCCCTGCACCTGAAGCCAGTTCAGCCCGTCCAGACGGGTGCGCGCATAATCCCGCAGGGTGCGTTCGTGGAGGGCGATACTCTCCATCCCGAGACCCATCATGTAGTCGAGCGCGACGCCCAGGCCGATGGTCTGCACGATGCCCGGAGTGCCGGCCTCGAACTTCATCGGCGGGTCGTTCCAGGTGACCTCTTCCTTGTGAACCTCGCGGATCATGTCCCCGCCCCCAAGGAACGGGTGCATTTCGGCCATTCGCTCGTGGCGGATGTAGATCGCACCGGACCCGGAGGGACCGTAAAGCTTGTGCCCGGTGATTGCGTAGAAATCGCAGCCGATATCGCCGACGTTCACAGGCATGTGCACGGCGGACTGTGATCCGTCCACCAGCACGGGCACGCCTCTGGCGCGGGCGCCGTCGCTGATCGCCTTGACGTCGACCACTGTGCCAAGCACGTTGGACAGATGCGTCACCGCCACCAGTTTCGTGCGCGGTCCGATGGCGTCCAGCACCGCCTGCGGGTCGAGATAGCCGGTGCTATCAACGTCCACCCATTTCAGCACCACACCCTGCCGTTCGCGCAGAAAATGCCAGGGCACGATGTTGGCGTGGTGTTCCATGACCGACAGCACGATCTCGTCGCCCGGCTGCATCCGCGGCATGGCCCAGCCATAGGCGACCAGATTGATGCCCATCGTCGTGCCCGTGGTGAACACGATCTCGTCCTCATCCTCGGCCCCCAGAAAGCGGGCAATCACGCCACGGGTGGATTCGTATTTCTCGGTCGCAAGATTCGAAAGGTAATGCAGGCCACGGTGGACGTTGGCATATTCCTCGGAATAGGCGCGGGTGACGGCGTCGATGACCACCTGCGGCTTCTGGGCCGAAGCGCCGTTGTCGAGATACACCAGAGGCTTGCCGTTCACCTGACGGCTGAGGATCGGAAAATCCCGGCGGATTTCAGTGACGTCATACATATCCGTTCAGTCCCATTGTCGTGGCCCCAATCAGGGACAAAAATAAGGCGATACCCAGAACCGCGCCGGTCACCCCAAGCAGCAGCACCAGCAGCGCGCGCCGCAAGCTGCCAAAGCTGTGCGCCTCGTCCAGAAAATGCACCAGAATGTAAACCCCGGCCGCCGTCGCCCCAAAGACCACAAGCGCCGCCAGTCCGGCGCTTATCGGCATCACCACCAGCATGACAAGCTGCACCAGGATGCGCAGCGCCTGCATCCAGATCAACAGCACGCCGACATCTTCGATCCGGCCGGTGCCGCCAAGCGCGCGGCCCATCCAGGTCAGCCCCACGGTCGTCACGCCAAGCACGCCGCCCAACATCACCATCAAAATCACCGGACTGGTGATCGCCAGCGCCTGATCCGGCAGCGTCGGTGTCGCAAGAACGGACAGGCCGAAGACCAGCGCGTTCAACACCACCACCAGCGCAAAGGACAGCAGCAGCGCCTCGTGGCTCAGCCGCATCGACAGAAGCAGGCGCGCGACATCGCGCGGGGCGACAAGGCTGTTCCAGGCCAGGTTGAGAAATGCCGTCGGCGTCATTGTGGCAAGGCCTCCGGCCGTTCCGAGGCAATGAGGCCCGCGATCCAGAACCACAGGAATACAGCGCACCAGATCAAGCCCACCAGGGTCAGCCCCGGTCCCGGGCCGATCAGCCCCGCCACCAGCCCGTTCAGCAGCATCAGCGGCGTCGCAGCAAGAAGGCTCCAGAACAGCGCAAGGCGCGCGCCGTACCAGCTGCCCCGCCCCCCGAAGACGCGGGCGACCAGATGGCTTGCCGCGGCAAGCGCATAAAGCAGCAGCGGCGCGATGAAGACCCAACCGAACAGCGCGCCTGCCAGCAGCGCGTTGAGTTCGACCTCGTCCAGATGGGCCTGGCGCGACAGCGCAGGCCAGCGCGAGATGAACACCAGTGCGCAACCGGCCATGAGGATCGCAAGCGCGCGATCCTCATGGCGACCAGAGGCGAGCATCCGTCGCATCACCCTGCCCGGCCCCCGGTAGGTGGCGGCGATATCCTGCGTGACCGGCACGGGCGACTAGCTGCGCCGCCGAAGGAGCCAGCCTTCGATCCGGGCGTTGATCTCGTCGGCAAGCGTCTCGTCCTCGATCTCCATCACCGCCTCGGCGAGAAAGGCAATGGTCAGCAGGTCGGTCGCCGGGCCTTCGGGGATGCCACGCGATCGCAGGTAGAACAGCCCTTCCTCGTCAATCGCACCCGAGGTGGAGCCGTGCGAACAGGCCACGTCATCGGCGTAGATCTCGAGCTCAGGCTTGGCGAGGAACTGGCTGTCGCCGTCCAGCAGCAACGACTGGCTGATCTGGTAGCCATCGGTCTTCTGTGCACCCTTCTTGACCAGGATCTTGCCCTGGAACACACCGGTCGCGCCATTGCGCAAGACCTTCTTGAACACCTGGCGGCTTTCGCAGTTCACCGCGTCATGGGTGATGAAGATCGTGTCGTCATGGTGGAAATCTCCATCCCCGACACAAGCGCCGGCCACATGGGCCTGTGCATCGTCGCCGGTCAGTTCCACGATCACGTCATTGCGTGTCATCACGCCGTTCACCGTCAGGGTAAAGCTCTTGAACACCGATTCCGTGCCCAGACGGGCAAAGATATGCGTCGCCGCGCGGCGTTCGTGATCCCTGCCTTGCGCGCGGACATGATGGAACCGGGCGGTGTCGGCCACATCGACCTCCATCACCTTGTTGAACCGTGCCGCGGCAGGTCCGTTCTCCAGCAGCGTCATCTCGGCGCCCGAATCCAGCTTGATCACGTGGTGCAGCATCGCGTCGGATGTCTCTGATTTGTGGTGGTAAATCAGGTTCACGGGTTTGCTGACCCTTCCGGTGACATGAATCAGCAGACCATCGGTCGCAAAGGCCGTGTTCAACGCCGCCAGCGGCCGGTTCACCGGGGTCTGTCCGGTGGTTTCCAGCGCACCGTACAGATCGCGGGCCCAGTGGATGTCCGCCCGGCTGGTTTCCAGACGCTCGATGCTAAGTCCTTCGAGGCTGAGGTCGTCGGAGGCGTCGGCGTCGAAGACACCATCGGTGAAGACGATCTTCAGCCGGTCCACATCGTCGAGCAGCGGCGTATCCTCGCCCTCGAACACCGCCGCTTTCGGCGGCTCCGCCTGGGTCAGGCTGTCGGGGCGGGTGTATTTCCAGTATTCGTCACGCCGGGTCGGCAGGCCCATCATGCGCAGCCGCGCAAGCGCGTCGGCACGCGCCACATCGGACCAGCCGCCCGATGGCATCTCAAGCACGGCAATTCGTTCTTCTGTCAGATCATGTTTCACTTGCGGCAGAGCCATTACGCCTCCTCCGTCACGATGTCTGCATAACCGTTGGTCTCGACCTCGATGGCCAGTTCCGGGCCGCCCGACTTGATGATGCGCCCATCGGACATGATGTGCACCACGTCCGGCTTGATGTGGTCCAGAAGCCGCTGGTAGTGTGTGATCACGAGGAATCCCCGCCCTTCGGAACGCAGCGCGTTCACGCCATCCGACACAAGTTTCATCGCATCAACGTCCAGACCCGAGTCAGTCTCGTCCAGGATGCACATCCTCGGTTCCAGCATGGCCATCTGAAGGATTTCGTTGCGCTTTTTCTCGCCACCGGAAAAGCCGACGTTCACGGGCCGCTTGAGCATTTCGGCGTCGATCTTGAGTTCGGCAGCCCGTGCGCGGATCGTCTTGAGAAACTCGGTCGAGGACATTTCCTCTTCGCCACGCGCCTTGCGCTGTGCGTTGACGGCGGTGCGCAGAAAGGTCATGTTGCCCACGCCCGGAATTTCGACCGGGTACTGGAACGCAAGAAAAAGGCCGGCAGCCGCGCGCTGTTCCGGGTCCATGTCCAGGATATCCTCGCCAAGCAGGGTCGCCGTCCCCTCGGTCACCTCATAGCCGTCGCGTCCCGACAGGACATAGGACAGCGTCGATTTGCCCGACCCGTTCGGCCCCATGATTGCATGCACCTTTCCGGCCTCGACCGTCAGGTTCACACCTTTGAGGATCGCCTTGTCCTCTTCTTCCAGTTTCACGTGCAGGTTCTTGATCTCAAGCATGTCTTGTCCTTTTTCCGTCTCAGGTCGCGCACCCGGGGGGGCGCTGGTAAGTCGCGCGCTCAGGGGCGCACGGTCATAAGTCGCGCGCTCAGGGGCGCACGGTCAATTGCATGATCCGCAGCAGCCGCCGGGGCGGGATGGCTTGCGGTGTGATGTCGAACCGGGCCATGCGGCCGGTGATTACGGGCTGGCCAAGGAACTCCTCGACCTGGTGATACTGTTCCCGCCCGATGTAGTCGTCGAACAGCAACGTGACAGGGCGTTCGGCAAGAAAGGCCGTCGCCAGCGCACAGCCTTCGCGGAACCGCCCGTCCACCAGAACCACATCCGGGTGTTGGAACGACTTCAGTTGCCAAACCTCGAGCGGATAGCGGGAATAGCGCCGCCATTCACCGTCGTCCACTGGTCGGCCCCATTCCCGCGTCGCACCCACATCGGCCCAGAGGATATCGACCGCAGTGCCCGGCGCAGGCGGATTTGCCGACAGCCAGTCGCGCATCATCCGGGCCCAATC
Organism: Puniceibacterium sp.; assembly: GCA_024636635.1. GTDB lineage: Bacteria > Pseudomonadota > Alphaproteobacteria > Rhodobacterales > Rhodobacteraceae > Puniceibacterium. The sequence goes on along the minus strand of JAGXGV010000103.1, from coordinate 11,393 downwards.
CCGGTCGCTTTCGACCGAAAACACGGTCTTGCCGGGCAATTCCGAGGCCATGACGGTCGACCCGCCACTGCCATATTCCAGGATGACTCCGGCCTGCGCATAGGCGTCGCGCAGCAGCGCCGCCTCTGCATCCGGCAGGGTCAACCCGGGGCGCTGGAGGGCATCACCGATCATCAGCCGATCACCACCGCCGTGCCGGAGACCGACACCATCAGCATCGCCTCGCCCACCACGATGCCCTTGTAGGCGGTGATCCCGTGGCCGTCGACTGTGTTTGTCGTTGTCAGGATCATCTTCACATCCCCATGTAAGTCACGAACATCATGACACAAAGCCCCAGAAGCCCCGCCACCAGCGCCGTTAGGATCACCGATCCCGCCAGCAAACCCTCAGTCTTGCCCTTGCGGCTGCGGATGCCCAGTCCGATGACGGTGCCAACAAAGACACCCACACCGACCCCGGCGGATTTCACGAACAGATAGCTCAGCATCCGTTGTCTCCTACCTGCGACTTACCGCGGCGAAGTACATCAAGTCCGCGCTGCAACGCTTCAATCCGAAAGACAATTCACAGCGCGTTCCGTGCACACCCGGGCCTAGCCCACAGAGCCTTCCAGCGAGATCGCAACCAGCGCTTGCGCCTCCATGGCGAATTCCATCGGCAGCGCCTGAAGCACCTCCCGGGCAAAGCCGTTCACGATCAACGCGACGGCCTCTTCCTCGCCCATGCCGCGCTGGCGGCAATAGAACATCTGGTCGTCATCGACCTTCGAAGTCGTGGCCTCATGCTCGACCCGCGAGGAATTGTTGCGCACCTCGATATAGGGCACCGTATGCGCGCCACATTTGTCGCCGATCAGCAGGCTGTCGCACTGGGTATAGTTACGGCTTTCCTGTGCCTTGGGGTGCATCGACACGAGCCCGCGATAGGTATTCTGTGCCACGCCGGCGCTGATGCCCTTGGACACGATACGCGACCGCGTCCGCTTGCCCAGATGCACCATCTTGGTGCCGGTGTCGGCCTGCTGGTGGTTGTTGGTGATGGCTATGGAATAGAACTCACCCTGGGAATCGTCGCCGCGCAGGATGCAGCTGGGATATTTCCACGTCACCGCCGAACCGGTCTCGACCTGCGTCCACATGACCTTTGCCCGGTCACCCCGGCAATCGGCACGCTTGGTGACAAAGTTATAGATTCCGCCCTTGCCGTTCTCATCGCCGGGATACCAGTTCTGCACCGTGGAATATTTCACCTCGGCATCTTCCTCGACAACAATCTCGACCACTGCGGCATGCAGCTGGCTGATGTCACGCATGGGTGCGGTGCAGCCCTCAAGGTAGCTGACATAGCTGCCCTTGTCGGCAATGATCAGCGTCCGCTCGAACTGGCCGGTGTTTTCGGCATTGATGCGGAAGTAGGTACTCAGCTCCATCGGGCAGCGCACGCCAGGCGGGATGTACACAAAGGAACCATCTGAAAACACCGCAGAATTCAGCGTCGCATAGAAATTGTCCTGCACCGGCACGACCGAGCCGAGGTATTTCTTCACCAGTTCCGGATGCTCGCGGATCGCCTCAGAGATCGAACAGAAGATCACTCCGGCCTGCCTCAGCTCTTTCTGAAAGGTCGTGCCCACGGACACGGAATCAAACACCGCATCCACAGCCACACGCCGTTCGGGTTCCTTGCCGTCGGCGGGCGACCCATCCGCCCCCTCGACCCCGGCCAGAACCATCTGCTCCTTCAGCGGAATACCAAGCTTCTTGTAGGTTTCCAGCAGCTTGGGGTCCACATCGTCCAGTGATTTCGGCTTTTCCGCCATGCTCTTGGGGCGGGCATAATAATACTGGTCCTGAAAATCGATCGTCGGGTAATCGACCATCGCCCAGTCCGGCTCTTTCATCTTCAGCCAGCGGTCATAGGCGCCAAGGCGCCATTCGGTCATCCACTCCGGCTCTTCGTTGTTCTTCGAAATCAGCCGGACGATATCGTCGGTCAGACCCTTGGGGGCGTAATCCATCTCGATATCGGTGTTCCAGCCATGCTTGTAAGCACCGCCGACCTGCTGGACCTTGTCGACCGTATCCTGGTCGACGCCATCCTTGACGGAGACACCGGTGTCCTGTGTCGGATTGTCCAAAGCTGTCATGTCAGACCTCTCTTTCATCTGTGTCGCGCGATCGAAGCGCGCATTTTGTATCTGCGGCGCCTGGCAGCGCCTGTCGTGATCACGCAGCGCGCGCGCGGAATTTCTCATACTGACGAAGCCAGGTTTCGGCAAAGCGCCGCACATCGTCCTCGGTTGTCTGCAATCCCAGGCTGAACCGGATCGCGCCACCAGCAGTGGCATCGTCGTAACCCATCGCCCGCAGCACCCGGCTGGCGCGAACCTTGCCGCTGGAACAGGCACTTCCCGCGCTCACGGCGAACCCGGCCAGGTCCATCTGCATCACCTGCGTTTCACCTTTCCAGCCTGACACCGCCAGACAGCAGGTGTTCGGCAAACGCTGCACCTTATTCCCGACAAAAATAGTATCATCGGCAGAACCCTCAATAGTCTTTTCTAGAATATTTCTAAGTTCGGCAACCCCGTCCCAGGCTCCGGCGTCCAGATCGCGGGCAGCCGCTTCGGCGGCGGCACCAAAACCCGCGATGCCGATCACATTCTCGGTGCCCGACCGGCGACCCATCTCCTGTCCGCCGCCCCGGATCTGTGCCGCCAGATCCGTGCCACGCCTGACGACAAGTGCGCCGATTCCCTTGGGACCACCCAGCTTGTGCGCCGAAATCAGCGCCATCTCGCACCCCGCCCAGTTGAACGCGAACGGCAGCTTGCCGAAAACCTGCGTGGCATCCACCACGGCCAGCCCGGTCGGCAAGGCCTGTACCACCCCGGTCTCGGAATTCGCTGCCTGCAACACCGACCGACCGGGGTCTGCCGACGACACTTGTCCATCACGTGACACGGGCAACACAGGATCGATCCAGGCCACAACCGCGTCATGCTCCACATCCGCACCGGCCAGCCCCCGTCCGGCACAAGCCAGCGCCGCCGCTTCGGTGGCCCCCGACACAAATATCACATCAGCACCCTCCGCGCCAAAGGCCGACGCAACCTGCGCCCGGGCCCGTTCCACAAGCGCCTTCGCCGTGCGCCCCTCGGCATGAACCGAAGACGGATTGCCTGCCACATCCATGGCCGCGATCATCGCCGCACGCGCTTCGGCGCGCAAAGGCGTCGTCGCATTATGATCCAGATAGACACGGTTCACGCGTCCCCCCTGCTTCTTCTTTTTCCAAATACCCCAGAGAGCACGAGAGACAGCGTCTCTCGTATCGCGTCAGCGATCCTCCGCGGCCTCACGCCTCGTCCACCACGGCAAACAGCGTCGGCACCGCCGGACACGGCACCAGCGCATTCTCGACCACATCCGACAACCGCGTCTGATGCAGGAAGACGTAGACATGTGCCGACAGGCCCTGCCACAGCCTGTTGCTCAGCGACTGAGCCTTGCTGCCCGACAACCCGCCAGAAGCCCCGGCCCCCTGATGCATCGCATTCACCGTCTCGTCCACAGCCGCGAGGATATCGACCACCCGGATCTCCTGCGTGCGGCGCGCCAGGCGGTAGCCGCCCCCGGGCCCACGTACCGACGCGACCAGATCCGCGCGCCGCAGCTTCACGAACAGCTGCTCGAGATACGGCAGCGAAATATCCTGCCGACGCGAGATATCGCTCAGCGTGACCAGATCTCCTTCGGGCTGGAGCGCGATATCCACCAGCGCTGCCATGGCATAGCGTCCCTTGGTACTCAGCTTCACCCCGTCCCCTCCTTCGCCGTTTCCACGGCTTTCACCGGTCGCTCCGGGTCGTCAACACAGTTGACCAGGTTGCGACCGATTGACCTTGCGCGCAACTGGGCCTATTTGCCAGCAATGCGCATCCCGGAACAATCCGGATTTAGAACCGTTCTAAGGTGCTTGAGAGAATTCGTCAAGAATTCCCGGTGCCGTTAAGGAGCTTACCCGCCCCATGCCCGAGGTCATCTTTCCCGGACCCGAAGGCCGCCTTGAAGGCCGCTATCACCCGCAAAAAGACCGCGACGCCCCGATCGCCATCGTGCTGCACCCTCACCCGCAGTTCGGCGGGACGATGAACAACAAGGTCGTCTACAACCTGCATTATGCCTTTTATAACATGGGCTTCACCGTGCTGCGCTTCAATTTCCGCGGTGTCGGGCGCAGCCAGGGCGAATACGACCAGGGTGTGGGCGAGCTGTCTGACGCCGCCTCGGCTCTCGACTATCTCCAGTCGATGAACAACAATTCCAAGCATTGCTGGGTCGCGGGCTTTTCCTTTGGCGCCTGGATCGGCATGCAACTGCTCATGCGCCGGCCCGAAATCACGGGATTCGTTTCGGTGTCGCCGCCCGCGAACATGTACGACTTTTCCTTCCTTGCGCCCTGCCCGGCCTCTGGCCTGATCATCAACGGCACGAACGACCGCGTGGCACCGCCCGCGGACACCCGTACTCTGGTCGGCAAGCTCAAGGAACAGAAGGGCATCACCATCAGCCACGACCAGATCGAAGGTTCCGGGCACTTCTTCGAAGAGCCGCACATGGGCACGATGATCGGCACGGTCACGGACTACGTAAAACGCCGCCTGACCGAATCGACCCGCTGAATCCAGTTTCGCCGAAAGGAAGCCTCCGATGTCCACTGTGGTGACGCAGATCGCCGAAGAACTGGCCAAGGACACGCTCGACGCGATGGACAAAACCGGCGAGGACCGCCTGTTCATTCAAGTGGCCAAGGAACTGGCCGCCTCATCAACCACCCTGGAAGAGGCATTCCTGACAGCAATCCGCGTGCGTATGGCCGCGCGGCGCGGCCGCGCCTTTCTGGCAAGGTTTCTGGAAACTGGGTATCAGGGCGACAAGGATTGATGTCCGAGCAGCGCCTTACCGCACAGATGGCCTTTCTGACCGAGGCCGACCGGCTGAAATCGGTGAACCGGGCCACCACGCTCGCCGACGGCTCCCGGTCAGAGAATTCTGCAGAACACAGCTGGCATGTCGCGCTTTATGCGCTGGTGATGGGCGAACATGCACCCGACGGTGTGGATACAGACCGGGTGATCCGCATGTTGCTGCTGCATGACCTGGTCGAGATCGACGCAGGCGACGCCCCGATTTTCGGCGAACACGATACCGCCGCGCTTGAGGCCCGTGAGGCAGCAGCCGCGTCGCGTCTGTTCGGACTGCTGCCGGATCGCCAGGGTGCGGGTCTGCGCGCGCTCTGGGACGAGTTCGAAGCGAACGAGACGCCCGACGCCCGTTTTGCCAAATCGCTCGACCGGTTCCATCCGCCCAACCAGAACCTCGCCTCGGGGGGCGGATCCTGGGTGACCTATGACGTTGCCTACGACACGCTGGTGGCACGGGTCGGATCGAAGATCGCCGCAGGGGCGCCAAAGCTCTGGGACTGGCTGCAACCGCGGGTCGCGGAATTTTTTGCCCGGAATTGACCCGAGCCGATCTGGTAGACCTGCCGGTCAGTGATCCGGATGCGGTCCGGACCGTTCACGCCTCAGACCCAGAAAATACATCCGTAGCTGCGTTTCCGATTCCACCGTATCAGGTCCGGATGCCCCCTTCCCGGCAGTTGCAGTCCCAATGCCCCAAACCGGCCCGGACCCTCACATGGCGCAGCCCCCTTGCGGGACGCGCAGGCCTCAGGCGGTTTCCTGCAATTCACGGACCGTGCGCCCATAGCCGCCAGAGGCGACATAGGCCGCCTCGTTGCGGGTCAGGCCGCGCGACAGGGCCGCATTGCGGGTCGGAAAGCGACCGAACTGGCGGATGACCTCGCGGTGTGCGCGGGCATGCAGCAGGTTGTTCTTTCCCGACTCGGGCATGCGGTCGTGCATCAGGCGGATGCAGCGATCCTGATCGGTCAGGTTTTCCGAATGCATCAGCGGCAGGTAAAAGAACTGGCGCGCCGGTTCGTCGATCCGCAGATCCCAGCCCCGGGCGATGGCCTGCTTGGCCGCCGCCAGTGCAATCCGGTCCGAAGCGAAGCTCTGGCCAGTGTCGCGGAACATGTTTCGCGGGAACTGGTCGGTCAGGATGATATAGGCGAGCGCACCGCCGGGATAGGTCAGCCAGAGCCCGAAGCGGCCCGCCATCGCGCCGGTCCAGGCTTGTTCGAACCGGTCGCGAACCCGGTCGTCCAGGTCGGGATCGCTCTTGTACCAGTCGCTCTCGCCGACCTCATCGAGCCAGAACTTCAAAACGTTTTCGGGCGTCACCTCGGACCTCCTCTTTCACCACTATCCGCCACCTTGTTGGCAACGTTACATAAGATCAAGTTGCTTTGAACAGTAACTTTTCATGTCATATCAGTCACAGCGTCAGGCAGCTGCATCCCGCGCCTCTTCTGCCGCTTCGGCCTTTTCGATGGCATATTCCTGCGCCACGGCCATCGCCACGGGTGACCCGGTGGGCGAGAGCGGCGCCATGACCCCCATCATGTCGACCAACGGTGCCGGGCGGCGGGTCATACGATAAAGTGCATAACCGGTGAGCGTCAGCATCAGCACGGCGATAAGGATAAAGTACCCTGCCGGTCCAACGCGCTGCATCACCCATCCGGTGATCAGCGGGCCGGTGATCGCCCCCAAACCGTTGATGAACAGCAAACCGGCAGAGGCGCTGGCCATGTCCTCGGTCGCGAGAAAATCGTTGGTATAGGCGGCCAGCAGGGAATAAAGCGGGTTGGACGCCCCCCCGATCATGAAGGCCGCGGCCAGCAGGATATAGAAATCACTGCCGAACAAAGCCGCCACAGTAGCCGCGAGCCCGCCGATGCACGCGACGATCGTGACCAGGACGCGCCGGTCCATCCGGTCCGATATGTAGCCCAGCGGATATTGCAGCACCATCGCGCCCACGTAGAACGACGATATGAAAAGCGAGATCTGCGGCAGCGTCAGCCCCGCCTCTGTCCCGTAGACCGCCGACATGCCGAACTGCGCGGCAAACACGCCGCCCAGCAGGAACATGCCGACGCAGCCCAGCGGCGAGGTGCGGTAAAGCTGGATCAGGCTCATACCCTTTGTCGTTTCAAACGCTGGCGTGGGGCTGATCGACAGAAGGATCGGCGCAAAGGCGATGGACACCAGCACCGAGGGGATCACGAACAGCAGGAAACCGCTGGGATCGGGGATCAGCAGCAGACCCTGTGCCGCGATGATGCCCACCGTCTGCACGATCATGTAGAGCGACAGCGCCTGGCCGCGATTCTCGTTGCTGGCGGAATTGTTCAGCCAGCTTTCCGCCGTCACGTAGACACCGCAAAAACAAAAGCCGATGGCGACGCGACCCAGCGCCCAGACCCAGGGATTGGGCCAGGCCGGGTAAAGGATGATGATCGCCGAAATGAACGATCCCAGCGCCGCAAAGACGCGTACATGCCCGACGCGGCGGATCATGCCCGGCGTCATACGCGACGCGAACAGAAAGCCTGCGAAATATGCCGACATCACCACCGACATCTCGAACGCGGTAAAACCGGCGGCCCCGCCCCGCACGCCCAGAAGCGAGCCTTGAAGGCCGTTGCCCAGCATCAGCAGCAGCATGCCCAGCAGCAATGCCCAGGAGCTTCTCAGAACTTGCAGCATCACGCTCTCCGACTACCTGTTTCAGGGTGTTGGCGTCACCATAGCCGCCTGACCCATCATTGCCCGCTTACCACCGACATCCGGGTGCCTCTTCACGCCTGTGATGTCCGGTGTCAATGATCCTCGGCATTGTGGCGACAGGGACGCTCAGGCGTCTCCGGGCAGCAGCAAAGACGCATCGCCATAGGAAAAGAACCGGTACTCTGCGGCGATGGCGTGGGCATAGACCGCCTTGATCCGCTCTGCGCCCATCAGTGCAGACACAAGCATCATCAGCGTCGATCTGGGCAGGTGAAAATTGGTCATCAGCGCGTCGGTCATGCGAAAGGAAAATCCGGGATAGATGAAGATATCGGTCTCTCCGCGCCAGGGGCCGAAGCCGTCCCGCGCCGCCGTCTCGATCAGGCGCAGCGCCGTAGTGCCCACCGGGATGATCCGACCGCCTGCGGCGCGTGTCGCCAGGATTTCTTGCGCGGCGCGTTCGGACACCTCGCCCCATTCGGCGTGCATCCGGTGCGTGGTCACATCCTCGACCTTGACCGGCAGAAAGGTTCCCGCCCCCACGTGCAACGTGACATGTGTCATCTCGACCCCATGCGCATCCAGCGCCTCCAGCAGGGCGGCATCGAAATGGAGCGAGGCGGTGGGCGCGGCCACTGCGCCGGGATTGCGGGCCCAGACCGTCTGGTAGTCCTCCTTGTCGCGCTCGTCGGCCGGTCGGCGGGCGGCAATGTAGGGCGGCAGCGGCATGGCACCGGCCTCGGCCAGCGCCGCGTCGAACTCCGCGCCGTCAAGGTTGAAGTGCAGCAGGCCCTGGCCCTCTTCGCGCGACACGAGCGTTGCCGAAAGCGCGGCGGAAAACGTGATCACCTCGCCGTCGCGCACCCGCTTGAGCGGCTTGATCAGTGCCGACCAATCGCCATTCGCCCGAGGTTCCAGCAATGTCACCTCGATACGCGATTCGGTCGCCCCCCCGGCCCCTTCGCGACGACGTAAGCCAGTCAGGCGCGCCGGAATGACCCGGGTGTCGTTCAGCACCAACCGGTCGCCGGGGCGCAGCCAGCGGGTCAGATCCGTCACATGCGCGTCCGTCATCGCATCGCCCGTCGCCACCAGCAGCCGCGCGGAAGAACGCGGGCTGGCTGGCCGTGTGGCGATCAGCCGCTCGGGCAGATCGAAATCGAAATCACTCAGTCTCATGGTCGGACCTGTCGTTTCGGACTCAGGGCGAACGCCGCGCCTGTCCGGGCGTCGGCGCAGGACGGCGGAAAATCTCGCGGAACATGCCGGGGGTGAACACCGAAAGCGGATTGACCGCAACCCTTGGCGCGCTGGTTTGCCCGCCAAGGGTGAAGCTGAACCCGATCAGTCCCTCGCCCTTGCGGGTGAACAGCGATCCGATGCCGTTCAGGATGTAGATCGGCGACACCACCCCCTGCATGTCCAGCACCTTGCTGGCAAGAGTATAGTATCCGTCCAGCGAAATGCCCATCGACGGTCCCGTCGCGCTGGAACTGCGCAAGATGACCTGCTGCGGCGTCAGACGGAAATCGGCATCCACCTGCGAAAAATACAGCCCCGCGCCGTTCAGTTCGTCGATCAGCCCCACGATGCTGACCGCATCAAGGATCGAGGCGATGGCCGGCGCGTTCTGAAGCCGCACCTCGCGCACGACCAGCACACCGTCATATGTGCCGCGCTGCCCTGCGACGGGGTTTAGCCGCAGGGTCATAGCACCACCCTTGACCGATTGCAGAAGCCCCGTCGCCTCCATCACCCGGCCCGCGTTAGGCGCCGAGATCAGCACGGCGCTGCCGCCCTGCTGCGGCGAAATCTGACCCGACACCGGCGCCTTCGGTCCCATCATCGCGGTAAATTCGCCCTGAAATCCGCCCTGCGTGGTGAACTGGCCCCGCACGTTGTCAAGCATCACGTCGCGCGTCACGGAAACACGGTCCAGCGCCACGCTGATCGGCCCTCCGGCAGCGGCGCCACCGCCTCCTGCGCCGGACCGGTCCGGCATCTCGCGCAGGTCAAGCCGTCCGCCGGTCACCGCGATGGCCGGGCTGCGGCCGCGCCCCCGCGCGGTCAGCGTCACTGGCGCATCAAGCCAGTTCCCCGCGCGTACCCGGGAAAAGGCGATACGGTTCAGCGACCGGTCGCGGTTGAGCACAACCCGCCCCACGGCGCTCAGCCCCGGAGCGTCAAGTGCCAGACGTTGCACCTCGGGCACCGGACCCAAAGTGCCCGACACCTCGAAGCTGCCATTGCCCGCCGGCGACAGGTTCCACCCCAAAGCGGGCACCGACATCCCCAGTCCCTCCAGCCGCGAGGTCAGCCGAAAGGCCGGTGGGCGCCCACGCCCAAGGTCGATCGTCAATTCACCCGGCCCCTGCCCGCGCAGCAACCCGTCCGGCAGCGCGACGCCAAAGGTCCTGGCCGCCGCATCGCTCAGCGTCACCAGACCGGACACTTTGGACCCTGCGCCCGGCACACCCAGCGGTTGGGTCCAACTGCCGTCGACGGGCACACCGTCGACCTGCATCTGCCCCATGATCCGAAGCTGGTCCGGCTGTACCGACACGTCCAGCTCCCGGGCTGTCACATCCCGCCCCGGTACCACGTCGCCACTGGCCACATCGCGCAAGATGCCCTGGAAATCGAAATCCAGGTCCGGCAGCCGCAGTCCCCTGCGCAGCGGCAGTTCCAGAAAGCCGCCCACCTCGGCCTGGCCCGTCGCCAGCGTCACCGGCTTGCCCGCCTTTTGCATCAGCGAAAGCGGCTCCTGATCCAGAAACGAAAGCGCGGCGGTGACAGCACCCCGGGCCACGACCTCGACCCGCGCCCGGGCCGGCTTTTCCCGGGTATCCGCGATGGCAAAGCTGATGCCCGAGACATCGACCCTGCCGCCCTCGGGCGGGGTGATCGTGCCGCGATCCAGCATCACCGACAGGCGGTTGTCGATCAGCGTAAACTGGCCCGCACCCCCGGTCACCGGCGGCAAGGTGCGGGCAAACATCGATGTCGCATCCTCGAAGGCGAAGTCGAGGTAGAACGATGGCTTGGCCCCCCCGGACGAGCGCAGGGCGAACTGTGCGTCGCTGACAGTTCCATCAACGACATTGTCAAGGAACCATTGCCGTGTCTGCGGCGCAAGCACCGGCGGCCAGTATTGCGCCACCTCCTGCGGCGTGCTGTGCGCCAGCTGCCCATCCAGCGCAATCTCCCAGCCCTCTTCGCGGGCGCTCAAATCGCCGCGCAGATACACCGGCGACTCTAGCCCCTCGACCCGCAGCCGCCCGACAGACAGGCGGAACGGATCCAGCTCAAGGCGGAAATCCGTCTCGGCCCCGGCGACGGAAACCGGCGCGGCAGAAAGGTTGCCGGGGTTGGCCACCAGCCGCGACAGGTTGAACTGGCCCAGCAGCGCGCGGGGCCATCCCTTGTCCAGCCCTTCGATCACCGCGGTGCCGTCCGCGGTTGCCTGACCGGCTTCGCTGTCCACCGAGATTTCGTTGAAACGCAGCGTGGCAGAGGCCGGATCGTAGCTGAAATAGGTGCGCGCACCGCTGAACGGGATCGGCGTCGTGCGCCTGTTGGGCTGAAGTACGCCTGCGCCGATCTGCAAGGTCGCGTTCAGGCGCCCCAGCCCTCCGTCCGACCGGATCGAGCCCCGCAGCGCCCCCAAGATCCTGTCTCTTATACACAT
>JAGXGV010000102.1 GCA_024636635.1 Puniceibacterium sp. | reverse complement strand
ATAGTGACGACCTTGCCGTTATGCGCACGGCCGGATCGTTCCGCGTGCTGGCGAGTCAGCAGAAGGTTCTGAGCCTGCATGATGCGGTAGACGCGTTTATGATTAACAGGCGCGGAGCCCGTGGTGCGGCTTTGTTGCGCAAATCCGTCGCTGAACGGACTCCCCCTTTCCCCAGACACATTTATCCCACGGTTTTCGTGACGGGTATGCCGAGGGCGGTATAGCCGTTCATGATGGCAGCGCGGACTTGAACCTCGGCGACTTGTCGGTCGAAGTCCCGCGCCATGAGGCGTTGCCCCAGTAGCTTCATGCAGTGCATCTTTGTCTCAGCACGACTTCGGCGATGGTATCCACTCCAGTTTCGCCAGATCGCGCGACACAAGTATTTTGATGCCCGCAAGGCCTCATTGCGCGCGATGGCACCCGCCGTGGTCGGTTTCCATGGTTTTGCATTTCTGCGGGGCGGGATGATGGCATGGGCACCTCGATCTGCAATGGCATTGTGGCAATTGCGCGTGTCGTAGGCGCCGTCGGCGGTCACGCTGCCGATTTCCTCCTCTGACGGGATCTGGCCCAGAAGATCAGGCAGCACTGGCGCATCGCCGATGTGGTTACCAGTAATCTCGACCGCTCGGATCTCCAGCGTTTGTTCGTCGATTCCAAGGTGGATCTTGCGCCAGACGCGCCGTTTGGCCCCGCCATGCTTGCGCGCGTGCCATTCGCCTTCACCCTCGACTTTGATGCCGGTGCTGTCGACCAAGAGGTGCAGGGGACCTTGCGAGCCACGATAGGGGATGTTCACAACAAGGGTCTTCTGGCGGCGCGACAGAGTGCTGAAATCCGGCACCGTCCAGTCCAGCCCGACCAGACTCAGCAAACTTTCGACGAAACCCGTCGCCTGCCTGAGCGCCATCCCGAAGAGCACTTTCATCGTCAAGCACGTCTGGACAGCGGCATCACTGTAGATCGGCTGTCGCCCACGCTTGCCGGTGGGCGCGGCATCCCAACACATCTCGGGATCAAACCAAATCGTCAACGACCCCCGGCGCTTGAGCGCGTCGTTATATAGGGGCCAATTCGTAGTCTTGTAGCTCGGGGGAGTGGGTCTGCTCATGCACTTCAGCTATCACGCTGGATTCACGAGATGAATCCCCATGACGAACTGCGTGGCTCAACAATTCACGGGCCGTGATCCCCAGTGCCCGCCAGGTTGAGGTTGCCCTGCATCATTTCAGCTCTCAGCTCGGCTCGGCTCTCTTGGAATACTCCAGATCATATTGGCATGAACTGGTGCGCAGGGTGAAGCCGGATGGAAAAGTGGAGCGATCGAATATGACTTGGGCACGACCCCAATTGCGGGAAGCATAGCCATCCGGCCCAGTCAAAGTGGATGAGCAGCAGCCTTGTCCGGGACCGATCCAGTATCCACCGTGGGTTGAGCGATTATTTAAGGCTCTTGGCAGACCGTCGATGTAAACCATCGCACGCGATCCTTGATAGGGCACACTGATGAGGGCTGTGTTTCCGCGATCTTCTTGATAGATGGCTTGCCCGTCCTGCATCCGCCATGTTTCGTCAGCGACAGCAGAGATCGGTGCGACGCCAAGGACGAGGGCGCAAATTGTTCTGAACATCAAATTTCTTTCGCTATTATTATCAGCTGTGTGCCTCAACCTTGGCGCTGCAAGTTTATTGCATTTACTCTTACCGGCCTTTCTCGCCAAGGCTGTCATCGTGGCGATGACGCCACCGACCAATTCCCCAGATGAGACCAAGAACGACGAGGGCCGCGAACTGAACCAAGGCCACCATCGCCACGACCACGATATTCAACGCATCGGGCGGGGCAAGATGAAGAGCGTCAAAGATCAGCACCCCGCCGGCCAAACAGGTGAATACCAAGACAGCGCCAGTCAGCGACGACAGTCCTGAGGTCGCGACATGGACGAGCTTCGCAAGTCCGCCGGCGGGTAGCAAGCAGATGCCATAGATCACCAGGGTGCCAAAGGCCTGGTCCGATCCGAACGCCCCGATGGCCACGAACTCGCCCAAAAGGAACAGAGCATAGATGTAGAAAATGATTTTTGAGATCCTGCCAGGCCATTGTCGCGGTCTTGACATTTGGCTTGGAAGGCCCTGTTCACTAGGCCGGCTCATTGCGCCGCGATAGTGAAGGGCAGTTCGAACCCGTCCGTGCCGTCCTTGTTCTGATCCCGCGCGACGATCCCCAGCGAATAGTCTCCGGGCGGAAGGTCTGCGCTGATGTCGGCGTTGAACATGATCTCCTTGTTGCGCCGGTGGCTCTGAAAGGAGACGGCCCCAAATTCCTCTTGTTCAAACAGGATGTCGCCACTGTCATCGAACAGCGCCAGATCGAAAAGCAAGTCGATGGTGTGCAACCTGCCGCGCTGTCCATAGCCAAACGCCCGTGGCTCGGCGTAGATGTAGATCGTCTCGCCCTGTGCATAGGTCTGATCCCGGCGCGGAATGTAGAGACCGAAGCCGGTCGCGGGTCCTTCTACCAGAAGTGCTGGGTCCAGCGAGAGAGATGCTTCGTCCCAGAGGAGCCCAAATGTCTCTTCGGCCATGGCCAGCTGGTCGCAAGTGCCAAAGACGCCCTCGACGGCCTCTTCGCCTTCGGTGCAAAAGTTGCCGCCCCAGTGGTAACCGGTGCCAATGGGCGTATCGACAAGAAACCACTTGTAGCCATCGAGCGAGATTTCGGTATCTTCCATAAGGTCAAGCCAGTCGCCGCCAACCAGGCCGCCCAACTCGCCGTATTCCCGGCCAGGTCCGTCATACAAGATGCCGCCAAAGGAGAAACCGAAGACGATTCCACTTTCCTGCTGTTCGAACTCACGGTCCATCTCGATCATGGTTTGGAGGTCGCCGATACATTCGTTCGGAACAACGGGCCACAAGTCAAAGTCGTCCATGCAAGTGGCAAGCGACAGGCTGGGATCGCCGCATCTGGCCAGGGCATCGTCTCGGCACCAGTTCTGCAAGTCCTGTGCAAATGCGGTTCCGGCAATCAATAACAGAGAGGCGACCGCAGAAGCGGTTTGTCGGACAATCGTCATGAACTGATCCTATGTGATGTAGATGTGAATAGCGCACATCACTGGGCATCAAGCAACTACTGACGGAAAGCGGACTGTTTGTCAGGTAGTTCGATACAACACATGACCTCGTGCATTACGAGGCGTGGCAAGTTCGCTCGACATGTGCTGCTGGTATGCAACGTTGGTGCGGCGTGGTTCATCGAGATGCCACATCGAGGCGGGCTCTTTCGGGTATGACAGAATGCCAGCATCAATGTTGGCACCGGTCGGGATGAAAAAACTTGCTCAGCAGCAAGATTCAGGCGACTCTGTCTTCAACTGGCAGGCCACTTGGGACAGCCGGATAAAGGATAACATATGAAAACCGTTATTTCGGCAATTGCTTTCGCGCTGTCGGTCTTTTCGTCACCACTTGCAGCGAATGACCTGCGCATGAACAATCTTTCGTTCAATTTCTTCAACGATTCCAGTTACGTGGTCAACGATTTCAGAACTCGCAGTTCCAACGGGAGTTGGAGCGATAACTTTCTCAAGCAACGACTCGCCCCAGGCGAAGGACTGACCCTGCGGGCTGCCTATTTGTCCAACTGCGACATCGCCGTCGGCATCAGGTTCACAACCGGACAAGTCATTGAACGCCGTCTCAATTTTTGCGGTCGCGCGACCGTGCACGTGACGGATCAAGGCATCCGCTGACGGGTGGAAGGCAACTGATGGAAATGTGCCGCCCGTGACAAAAAGGCAAGTCAATGTGCATTATCTAGCAGCCTCGCCAGTCGAGGATTCATGTCCAACCCTGGTAGGCGATGCAGCCGCCGCGGACTGGAGGCCTACGTGTGGTTCGGTGTCCCAAAGGAGTGAGAACACCCAGCCTTCGACCAGCGCGAAGGTCACCCGCACCGCCAAGAGGCCCATACGAGGGCCTTCGTCCCGTTCGGCATCCTGTTTTTTGTTTCGGAATCGTCGTCCTTCGTTCCTGTGACGTCTTCCAGCGCGTCGTGGGCGTCGTCTCTGCCTGGATGATATTCATTTTGATAGCGTCGGTCCTTTCGTGATGAGGAGCAGAACGAACAAAGGGGCCACCATGACGGCAACCCCTTTGCATCTATCGCCCCTTGCGGGGCAGCGGTCACCCTCTCGGGGCCGTATCTGCTACTGGATATAGGTAGTGACCTCTTGCGAGTCAATAAACGCTCAGTCCCTCGGCGTAGGAATCGTGCCGTGGACAATGCGCAAGATGGCCTGCAGGGCGTCGTCGGGCACCCGCACAATGCGGCCTCGATGCACGGACAGCCGGGACACTGCGACCGTAGTCGGATGGCTGCAAATGGCCCATGATGTGTCGCCGCCATCTTTCAACACTCCGGGGAAGGGATGAGCCAGTGGGTTGTCGGGCTGAGCCTTGGTAGATAGCGGCACGACCAACGCTATTCCGTAAAGGTGGGCCTTGGCCGACAGGACTACGACAGGCCGTGTTTTCCAGAACTCAGGTAGCTGGGCATCGAGTGGAAAGTCGCACCAGTAGACTTGCCCGGTTTTCGGAGCTGCTTTGAGGCGGGGCTGGACGCGTGGTGGCGTTATCTCGTCAGTCATTCCAGCTCGTCGCTGGATCCGTCCGCTCGGTCAGGGTCACGCAAGCGAACCCCTGCCCCGTTTCCGTTCGACGGGATGAAGACCACCCCTGCCGCTTCCAATGTCGCCCGTATGATGGCCGCGTTGCTTTCCCGGATCGCACCGCCGCGCTCAAAGCCAGTGATGGTCGTAACCGACAGCTTGCCCCCAGCCGCTGAGATAGCGTCCGACAAGTCGGATTGTTTCCACCGTAGCAGTGCGCGGGCGGCGGCGCATTGAGTGCCCGTAATCATATAATCTCAATTATTTTCAAGTTAGGTGTTGACCGGCCCTCCAGCTTAACGTAAATATATTTCAAGTTAAACAGAGCATCAACCTCTGAAAGGACAACACGCCATGACTACCACCACACCTCTGCCTGCCGACGAAAGCACGCGCTGCATCGCGTCCTGCACCACCCCTGTCCTGACGGGCTTCGCGCAGTTCCTCGCCTCCTCCGCGTCGCTGATTGCGGCAGAACGCGACCTTGCGGGCTACTCCGGCCAGGACCCCGCGGTCGATGCGTGGATCCGGGGTGCCGAGCAGGCCCTGCAGGCCACGCGCAGGGTTCTGGATGATCTTGGAAGGCTGCCGGCGAAGACCCCCGCCGATCTTCTGCTGAAGCAGGTCGCCGCGATCTTTCGCTTCGTGATGCTGAGCGATGATCCGGTGGCTGTCGATGCCGTGCGGCATCATATCTCGTCCCCCCGTCACGGGCTCGCGGTCGATCTTGCCGTGATCGATGCACGCGCCGATCGGTTGGCGACGGCCGGGATGCAGGGGCTCGTGGAGTTCCTTGCAATCGAGGACGCCGTGGCACCCCACGCCGGGGAGTCGGTCGACTCCGCGGCACAAGACCCCGCATCCACGGACCGCGACACCTCTGACGCCTGGGATATCTTCCCCACCTGACGGCCCTCCCCTTTCCTGACACGCGCTGATGCCATCCGGCCTACGGGATGGCGCCGGCCCCCCTTTGCCCAAATCCCTGATCCAAAGGAGCGTTCTCATGAGCGATCAATCCTCCATGCCCACCACCGCCTTCCGCATCGATGGTGCGACCTATCCCGCCCTTCCCATGCCGCTGAAGCCCTCCTGGGTTGAAGCGGCCGCTACGAAGGGCTTCGATCTGACCGGACGCGTCATCGATCGCTACCACGGCGTGCTGCGCTGCCGGAACTGCGGGACCCTGTCTCTCAAGCGGCTCAACGTCATTCGCGACGCCAATCCGCTGTGTCACGTCTGCATCCACACCCGCCGCGCCGCGGCGGCCGAGGCCCTCGGCGCGACGCTGCTGCGGTCCGATCCCGACGATCGCCACTACGGGCACTACCGGCTGTCTTGCGGGCATACCGTGCGCCGGCAGTATCTGCGGGTCGAGGCCGCCGCAGCGGGGGGCCATGACGTAGGCTGCGAGACTTGCCGCGAAGCGCGCTACGATACGAGCGCGCAGGACTTCGGCTGGACGCTTGAAGGTCACGCCTCGGACCGGCGCACCGGCTACCGCCGCTATCGGCACCACTGCGGGCACAGCCAGTAGATCCTTGTGGGCAACATGCTCTGGGGCGATTGCACCTGCGGCGGCTGCGGGTCAGGATGGTCGGCCGCACCCTCGTTCGTCTACCTGTTCCGGATCGACCTGCCGGGTTTGCAGGTGGTGAAGCTGGGCTATTCCGCCCGGCCCGTGAAGCGACTGCGTCACCAGCTGGGCATCTCCCGGGACGTGCGCACCGAGGTGCTGCGGGTGATGCTGCTGGCCCCCGGCAATCTCGCGGTGCGCGAAGAGCGCGCCTGTCACCGCCATATGCGCGAGACACATCCCGACCAGATCGTGCCGAAGGCGGTCTTCGGAGACGCCATCAACACGCTGAGCGAGATCTACTATGCCACGGCGGCCCCACTGCTGCACGCGCTGATGGATGAGATCGGGCGCCGCCACCCGCCAACGGACACCGAGGACTGACGACGCAGCGCATACGCGGGAGGTCCTCCCGAAGCCTGTCGCGTAGGTGCAGCCTCTTCAACCAGCGCCGACACTTTGAGACACCGCCCTCACTGTCTTGCCCCCCTCCGGTGACCCCTCGGGCCACCGGGCGCCTTTTCCCTTTCTCACGATCGGACACAGACATGACGACACCCATCACCAAGACCACTGCAAAGAGCACAGCCGCCGCCACCGCGTCTGCTCGGCCCCGTCCCGCATGGGCCGCCCTTGCCGATACCGTCTTCGCCCGGACCTATCCCGGCGACAGCCCCGCCAAGGGCAGCGGGCTCGGTGCACAGCTCGCCGCCATGCGCCGTGATGCCAAGGAGGACGGCGCCACGCACGGGGAGCGCCTGCGCACGCGTGCCCTCGCGGAGTGGGACGACCCTGAGGAAGAGGAGGCGGACAATCTCTCGGATCTCATCGCGGAGGCGGGGCTTGAGGACGACGCGGCCCTGCCCAGCGGAATCCCCGCCGCCGAGGTCGTCACGGCCGAAGATATCGCGCAGGCCCTGATCGACGGGGACGACGCATGGGCCATGGACACGGGCACCGCCGACTATCGCCCGCCCCTTGCGGTCGAGCCCGCGGACGTGGTCACGCTGGCCCGGATCGCCAAGACCTTTGGCACGCAGGACACCGTGAACGCGCATCTGGCGCAGGGCGCCGCCGCCCTGCTGCTTTGCACTACCGACGAAGAGGCACAGCAGGCGGTCATCGTCCTGAAGTCAGCGCTGCGCGCCGCGGGTGCTGCCGCCAGGACGACCCTTGCGCCCAATATCCTGGCAGTCACCGCCAGCGGGCTCCGGGTCGGGAGCGAACGCACGCGGGCCGAAGGCAAGATCACCGATCCGGTCCCGCTTCTGATTGTCACCGCGCAGGAGCCCACGTCCCTGCCCGGCGCACTGGCGCATCTGCCCGCAAGCCCGCTGGCGCCGCACTGTGCGGATACGCTGCTCTGGACCCTGCGTCGCACGCACAGTGCCACGGGGAAGCTGACCGAGGGGGCAGTGCGGGCAGCCTTGCCCGACGATTCGGCCCTCGCCCGCCTTCCGCAGGACCTCATCGATCTCGCGCTGCGTCAGCAAGGTCCGTTGCGCGTCGCCCGCAAACTGGCAGAGCTGGCGGACCTGGCCGTGACCGAGAGCGATGGCCCCACCCTCGCGGATCTGCCCGGGCTGGGCGAGGCCGGTTCGCAGCTGTCCCGGATCGTGGAGGGCCTTGTCGCCTATCGCGCGGGCGATCTGCCGTGGTCCGACGTCACAAACGGCCTGCTGCTGTCCGGCCCGCCCGGAACCGGCAAGACCACCGTGGCCGCCGCCCTCGCGCGCAGCCTCGGGGTGCCGCTCATCGCCACCTCTTTCAGCAGCTGGCAAGAAGCCGGCACCGGGGGTCGCGATGTCATGAAAGCCATGGCCACTACTTTTGCCGAGGCCCGCGCCGCGGCCTCAAGCACCCAGGGCGGCGTGGCAGTCGTCCTGATCGACGAGATCGACAGCTTCCAGTCGCGCGACGAGACCCGCGATCACAACACAAGCTACTTTACCAACACCACCAATGCGCTGCTGGCACATCTGGACGGGGCCGTGGCGCGCGAAGGCGTGCTCGTGATCGGTGCCACCAACCACGCGGGCAAGCTCGATCCCGCGCTTGTGCGCCCCGGTCGCCTTGGCACCCGTATCGCCATCGGGCATCCGACGGCACAGGATTTTCCGGCCGTGCTGCGCTTTCACCTGCGGGATGACCTGGCCGGTCTCGATCTGGGCCGGATCGCGCGGGCAGCGGCTGGCCTGTCGATGGCCGAAGCGGCGGCTCTCGTGCAGGAGGCGCGGGCCATGGCCCGGGCAGACAAGCGTGCCATGGTCGAGGACGACCTCTTCGCCGCCCTCGCCCGCGACCGCCTGCCCCTGCCGCGGGCCTTGCGGCAGCGCGCGGCGGTCTATCTGGCGGGCCATGCCGTGGCCGCCCATGTGACTGGCAGTACCCGTCCCGACGCCCTGCGCCTCGCCGGGATCGTGGGTAGGGCTGACCTGACGCAGCGTCCGGACGCCCGCAGCCGCGCCGACATCACCCGCGAACTGGTGACTCTGCTCGCGGGCCGGGCCGCCGAAGAGGTCCTCATCGGCGGCGCACCCTCGGGCCGCTGCGGTGGCGACGCCGGATCGGACCTCGCCCGCGCCACGCAGCTCGCGATCCGCGAGGGTTTGAGTTACGGCTACGGCAGCCTCGTCTGGTGCCCGGGCGACGGCGATCCCGCCACCCACTTCGCCCGCCACCCCGGTCTGCGCGACCGCGTGGCATCGCGTCTCGACGGCGCCTACGGGCGGGCGGTCGACTTGATTCATGCAAACCGCGACGCGGTGGAGGCGATCGCGGGACATCTGCTGGTGGATGGTGTGGTCGAGGGTGATACGCTGCGGGATCTGCTGGTTTACTGCGGGTCGGTGAGCCGCGACGCACCCGATGGGCCGGAGGCGCGCGACGCCATCTGGCTTGGGATGTGAGCTTGGTGGGGACAGCGTTCCAAGCCTCTCCGGATGCAGGCAAACTGAGTGCGTGCGGGAGTGAGTGAGGAAGCGAAAGCAGCCGGTCTTGCGTCGACCTCAACGTCTATTGTCAGCGCGCGCACGCAAGCAACATTGTCAGCAATCTTGGACACCGTATCCCTCCAAAAGTGTTGCCCTGACAAAAAACACACCCCCGTTTCCCTCTCGACAATATAGCAGATCGACCAAAACGAAGGAGGAACCACTATGCCCGTGAAGAGGAAAAACGTGATTATTGTTAGGTAAAACGCTCAAAGTAAGAGGAAACTCCTTACAAACGCCAACCTTCTCCATCGAACCCGGAAAACCGTTGTCAAACGACACCGATCCGTCGATCCGGGCCTCAACAGGGTATCACTTTCAGTCAGTGACGATCGTTAACCATTCAGAAGACCGGCTTTTCCTGGAGGCTGACCGCGCAATCCCCAACGACGCTCTGTCAGGAAAAGTCCGGTGCCGGTTCATTCGGTGACTGCGCGGGGGACAGGTCATCAGGGGCAGTCTCCTTGCTGGCCCCGGAAACGGCATCCTCAGGCTCTGCTGGAGTCTTGTCCGGGAGCTGTTCCGGGTCGGGCGCCAATTCGCTCGCCGATCCGTCGCGGGTCGCGTTCAACATTACGCTTCCTCCGGGAGGCTCGCGACAAGGAAGGAAACGGCGATGGACACCCGTGCCAAAGGCAAATTCCGCAGCCAGGAATGGTTCGACAACCCCAACAATCCGGGCATGACCACCCTTTATGTCGAGCGCTACCAGAACCAGGAATATACGCGCGCCGAACTGCAGGGCGAACGGCCCGTGATCGGCATCGCGCAGACTGGCAGCGACCTTGCGCCCTGCAATAAAATCCACATCTTTTTGATGGACCGCATCAAGGCCGGGATCCGGGATGCGGGCGGCCTGCCGATGGAATTCCCGGTGCACCCGATCCAGGAAACAGGCAAGCGACCGACCGCGGCGCTGGACCGTAACCTTGCCTATCTTGGCCTTGTCGAGGTGCTGCACGGCTATCCCATCGACGGGGTCGTGCTGACCACCGGTTGTGACAAGACCACGCCCGCCATGCTGATGGGAGCGGCCACGGTTGATCTTCCGGCTATCGCTCTCAATGGCGGGCCGATGTTGGACGGCTGGTGGAAAGGCGAGCGGGCAGGCTCGGGCACGATCATCTGGGAAAGCCGACGACTGCTGGCGGAAAACAAGATCGACTACGACGAATTCATGAGCCGCGTTTGTGCCTCTGCCCCCTCGCTGGGGCACTGCAACACCATGGGCACGGCCAGCACGATGAACGCCATGGCCGAGGCGCTTGGCATGTCCCTGCCCGGCAACTCGGCGATCCCGGCGCCGTTTCGGGAACGGATGGCGATGGCCTACGAGACGGGGCGCCGCATCGTCGCGATGGTCGAGGAGGATCTGAAACCCTCGGACATCCTGACGCGCGAAGCCTTCGAGAACGCCATCGTCACCAACTCTGCCATCGGGGGGTCGACCAACGCGCCGCCGCATCTGCAGGCGATTGCGCGGCATGCGGGCGTAGAGCTCGACGTGACAGACTGGCAGAAAGTGGGCTTCGACGTGCCGCTGCTGGTCAACCTACAGCCCGCTGGCAAATACTTGGGCGAGAGTTTCTTTCGCGCAGGTGGTGTGCCTGCGGTCATGGGCGAGCTGAGGAAGGCAGGTCGTCTGCACGAAGGCACCATGACAGCCTCGGGCAAGACGACAGGCGAAAACCTCGCTGGATGGGAAAGCCGCGATACGGATGTCATCCTGTCCTACGACGCACCGATGCGCGAGAATGCGGGCTTCCTTGTGCTTTCAGGCAACCTTTTCGACAGCGCCCTGATGAAGACATCGGTGATTTCCGACGACTTCCGCAACCGCTACCTGACCCGCCCCGGCAAGGAAGGTGTCTTCGAGGCCCGCGCCGTCGTCTTCGAAGGTCCCGAGGACTATCACGAGCGGATCAACGACCCGGCATTGGAGATCGACGCCGAGACGATCCTTTTTATCCGCGGTGTCGGCTGCGTCGGCTATCCCGGCTCGGCGGAAGTGGTGAACATGCAACCGCCGGACGCGCTGATCAAGCAGCACATCAACCACCTGCCGACGGTGGGTGACGGGCGTCAGTCGGGCACTTCAGAAAGCCCTTCGATCCTCAATGCCTCGCCAGAGTCCGTGGTCGGTGGCGGTCTTGCCTATCTCAAGACCGGCGACTGGGTGCGGCTCGATCTGAACGCGTCCCGCCTCGATGCTCTGGTTGACGAGGCCGAATGGCAAGACCGCCGTGCCGCTTGGACTGCGCCCGAACTGCGTCATCAGACACCCTGGCAAGAGATCTACCGCATGAACGTGGGCCAGCTTGCCGACGGTGGCTGTCTTGAACTGGCGACGGCCTATCACAAGGTCGGACGCGACCTGCCGCGCGATAACCATTGAGACAGGTGATGACGAAGTCGATTCTCATCACCGGTGCGGGCAGCGGCATCGGACGCGCCACGGCCAGACGCTTTCTGGACGCGGGCTGGCGAGTGGCGCTGACCGGGCGACGCGCTGGCGCGCTGCACGAAACGGCGGCAGGGAATGCCGCGGCCCTCGTCCTCCCCTGCGACGTGACGGAGGAAGCGGCGGTCGATGCGCTTTATGCGCGCCTTGCTGACGAATGGGACAGGCTCGACGTGTTGTTCAATAACGCGGGCACGAATGTCACGGGCCGTCCGATTGACGAGATCCCCGTCGCCGAATGGCGGCATGTCTGCGATGTGAACATCACCGGCATGTTCCTTGCCGCGCGGCGGGCCTTTGGCATGATGCGCCACCAAAGTCCGCAGGGCCGGCGGATCATCAATAACGGCTCGATCTCGGCGCATGTGCCGCGCCCCGGCTCGGCCCCCTACACCATGTCCAAGCACGCGGTGACGGGGTTGACGCGGACGCTGTCGCTGGACGGGCGTGCATTCGATATCGCCTGCGGGCAGATCGACATCGGCAACGCGCTGACTGACATGGCAGAGGCGATGATCCGTGGCGTGCCACAGGCCGACGGGTCGATAGCGGTCGAAGCGGTGATGGATGTCTCTTGCGTAGCCGACGCGGTGCTGCACATGGCATCCCTGCCACCCCAGGCGAACATCGAGTTCATGACCGTAATGGCGACCAAGATGCCGTTCATCGGCCGTGGGTGACCCTTGCGACGCGCCTGGTGCAACGCGACGCAAAGGGACACGTGTCACTGAAAGAGATTTCGATCTGCGTTGTTGACGCGGACGGTAACACCGTTGCCCGAGGCGTGTCGCCAGCCGACCCCGGAGGCGTGGCGGGATGGCTCGGCACGAGATCGCTGTCGCCGAAGCTGATCGTGCATGAAAGTGGGCAGTTGTCGATTTGGCTTCAACGCGGTCTGGAACGGCTGGGACTTCCGGCCACCTGCGTCGATGCACGCAAGGCACACAAGGGTCTCTCAGCTCGACCAAACAAATCCGATGCCGCGCCGAAGGTCTTGCACAACTGGTGTATGCAGAATGGAAGAAGTGCCGCGCCTTTCCGCTTCACGCTCGGTTTACTCATATATGCATTATGTGCAACAAATGCATCAAGTGAATTAAAACTCGATGAGAACTCCCACCAAATGATCCTTTGAGAAACCATTGACTGCACAAAGGACATCACGCTTCGTAGCGGCTCTCAGATCGCGACCCGCCACATGCGAAACCGCCCCTGCCCGGTGACTTCCCGGATCAGATGGCGTGCTTCCATCCAGGCGAGGTTGCGTTGGACGGCCGCCCGGCTGGCCCCCGTTAAGGCCTCGGCCATCGGGGCGGATACCAGTGGCCATTCGGACAGCACAGCGCGCAAGGCCGGCGGCGTGCGGCCAGAGAGCCGGGCCATCACGGT
>JAGXGV010000101.1 GCA_024636635.1 Puniceibacterium sp. | reverse complement strand
GTGACACTGACAGGGCAGGAAATCTGCGACATGATGGAAGAGAACATCGAGCGGACGTTCAGTTGCGATCCGTTCGGTCAGATGGGCGGTTATCTGAAACGATTCCGCGGATTGACCCTGTTTCTCAAGCTGGAAAATCCCAAAGGGCAGCGCATCGTGCAGGCCTTTGCCGGATCGCATGCGTTGGACCCTACGACAGCCTATCAGGTCAGCTTCATCACCGCGCAGGGAGTGCCGATGAAATATGGCAGCGGGCGGCAGAATCTTGAGATTCACGCCGTCGCGGCCTTGGCCGACTGGTTTTCAAACGCCAACCGCGACACCAATCTTGTGAGTGCAGGGCAGGTGGTCGTTGTTTAAAGCGGCAAGATGTATAGTATTCTGTCCAGATTAGTCGAACGTGTAGAGGACGAGTATCAGCACGACGGTCGCGGCCAACAGCCAAGCCGGTCCCAGCAGCCACATGACCATCGGCACCGAAAGGTAGAGGCACCTTAGCCCAAAAAAGTAGAATAGCGAACCGCATTCGATGTCCTAATAGCGGTCAAGGAAGGGCAGATCATCATCCGGGCTCTTGGGAATATTCAGCGTGAAACCCGCATGATTTATAAATCGGGTCGATAAATTGCAGGCGAAGAATGCGGTCATGAACAGGAACAGTATGATCGTAACCTTGAGTAGCAATATCTGCTCGCCAGCAGCGCCAGCAAGATGCAATTCTTGAGTCAGACCCGTAATCTTGTCACTGGCGCTAATAATTCCGAGGATACCGAGCGCGACCAGAATCGATGTCGATGCCAGAAATGTCGCCGACATCATCCAATTACGCAAAGTCTGAATGACGAGAATTTCCGACTTCGCTCTTGTGTAGTGTTTCAGCCAGTGCTTTCGGGCAATACTGTGCTGACCAAATGTCGTCGCCGCGGGCGTGCGGGTCGTTCTGACTAAGAGAAATACGTGATAACCGACCAGAAGAAGTATGGAGGCGCCGACCATGATCGCGTGAGGCAGCGACATCATTCCAGCTCCTGCTAACGTCATGCGACGGGGGGGACTTTTTGGCGCAGGCTCTCAATCGCTTCGAACTGAGACAGGAAGACTTTGCCTGTCATATGATCGAGGAAATGGCTGCGATTCAGGCGATCCATCACGGGACCTTTCACCTCTGACAGGTGCAGGCGGATGTCCATGTCCGACAGGCGGGTGGACAGGGCCTCCAGGCTTTCGAGAGCGCTGAAGTCGATGTCGTTCACGGCAGAGCACATCGCGACCACGTCGCGGATCGCGCCGTCGCGGGTGACGCGGTCGAGGACATAATCCTCCAGATACCGGGCGTTGGCGAAGTACAGGCTTTCGTCAATGCGCAGGGTCAGAATGGCGGGGTTGGTCTGGACGTCGTGGCGCTTGATGTTGCGGAAATGCTGGGTGCCCGGGATGCACCCGACCTCTGCGATGTGGGGTTTGGACGTCTTGTAGAGGTGCAGCAGAATCGACAGGATCACGCCCGCCGATACGCCGGTTTCCACCCCGAACCACAGGGTCGCGAGGATCGTGACCAGAACGGCGGCAAAGTCCGCGCGGGAATAGGCCCAACTTGTCCGAAGGATCGAGAAATCGACAAGGGACAGCACGGCGACGATGATCGTGGCCGCCAGCGTCGCGGCGGGCAGGAAATAGATCAACGGCGTCAGCGCAAAGGCCGCGATGGCAAGGCCCACGGCGGTATAGGCACCGGCAGCGGGCGTGTCGGCCCCGGCATCGTAGTTCACGACCGAGCGGGAAAAGCCGCCCGTCACCGGAAAACCGCCCGTCAGCGATGCGGCCACATTGGCGGCCCCGAGGCCGATCAGTTCCTGATCCGGGTCGATGCGCTGACGCTTTTTCGCCGCCAGCGTCTGCGCCACAGAGATCGATTCCACGAATCCGATGACCGAGATCAGCAGCGCCGGCAGCAACAGTTGCCCGATCAGGGTGGGCGAAAACGATGGTAGCGTCAGCGGCGGCAGGCTTTGCGGCACGCTGCCCACGATCTTGACGCCTTGATCCGACAGGCCAAAGGCCCAGACGGCAAGCGTCGTGACCACGACCGCCAGCACCGGCCCGGCCTTGGTCAGCGCCCCGGCCAGCCCCGGTTTCACTCCCCAGCCGCGCAGCAGCGGGTTCAATCCCTTGCGGACCCAGAACAGAAAGGCCGTCGCGCCGACGCCGATCACCAGCGTGATCGGGTTCACGTCGCCCAGATGCGCGAACAGCGTCTCCACCAGTTCCGGCAGCGTGTCACCCGATGCACTGATGCCAAGGATATGCTTCAACTGGCTAAGCGCAATCAGGATGCCCGACGCGGTGATGAAGCCCGCGACGACCGGGTGCGACAGGAAATTCGCAAGGAACCCCAACCGAAACACGCCCATCAGGATCATCATGCCGCCCGACAATGCTGCCAGCGTCAATGCTGCCACCGCATATCCCATCGTGCCCTGATCCGCGACATTGCCGATCGCCGCCGCCGTCATCAGCGACACGACCGCGACCGGCCCCACCGCCAGCGCCCGGCTGGTGCCGAAGATCGCATACAGGATGATCGGCGCGATCGAGGCATAAAGCCCCGCCTCGGGCGGCAGGCCCGCCAGCATGGCATAGGCCAGCGACTGCGGGATCAGCATGATCGTCACGATCACGGCGGCGACAAGGTCGTTGGACAGGTTGGCGCGGTTGTAGGTCCGGCCCCAGGTCAGGATCGGCAGATAGCGGACGAACACGGCGGAGGTCATGGGAGGGAACTTTCAAGGCAGGGACGCGCCGAGGATGTTCCCCGGCGCGGTAGGTCTCAGGCAGGCGTCTTTTCTGGCTCGGCCATCCATTCACGGCCTTTCAGCATGGCGTGCCAGTAAACCTGCGGCAGCCCCTGCGCCTTCAGCGTCCAGGCAAGGCGACTGGGCCGGGTGCCGTCGATCAACCACGTCGGAAAGCTTGGCAGCAGCTTGCCGCCATAGCCGAATTCGGCCAGCACGATCTTGCCACGCTCCACCGTCAGTGGGCAGGACCCGTAGCCGTCATAGATGGCAGCCGGGGATTTGCCCGCGATGTCGGCGATCACGTTGGCGGCCACGACCGGGGCCTGCTTGCGCGCCGCGGCCATCGTCTTGGCATTCGGCGCGTTCGTCACGTCGCCAAGGCTCCAGATGTTCTCATGCGTCTTGTGGCGCAGGGTGGCCTGGTCCACGTCAATCCAGCCTGCCGCGTCCGCAAGGGGCGAATTGCGAATGAACGCCGGGGCCCGCTGCGGCGGGCAGACATGGATCATGTCGAAATCGACCGTGACGTCTGTGGGGTCGGCGTCGGGCTTCGCCACCTTGAAGGTTGCGGTCCTGGCATCACCGTCCACCGCCGTCAGCGTATGGAAGAAATTCAGCGCCACGTCGTATTTGGCGACGTATTCCATCAGCGCCGGCACGTATTCCTTGACCCCGAACAGCACCCCGCCCGCGTTCATGAACTGGATGTCGATGTCCTTCAGCACGCCGCGCCGGGACCAGGCGTCGCCGGACAGATACATCGCCTTCTGCGGCGCACCGGCGCATTTGATCGGCATGGGGGGCTGGGTAAAGATCGCGCGGCCCGTCTTCATCCCCTGCACCAGTTTCCAGGTGTAGGGGGCCAGGTCATAGCGATAGTTCGACGTGACGCCATTGCGGCCCAACGTCTCGCTCAGCCCTGCGATGCCGTCCCAGTTCAGTTCAAGCCCCGGACAGACGATCAGGCGGCCGTAGCCCACGACGCGCCCGTCGGCCAGAATGACCGCATCCGCGTCGGGGGTGAATTCCGCCACCGATGCCTTGATCCAGGTCACACCGGCCGGGATCAGCGTTGCGGTCTGACGCTTGGTATCCTTTGCGTCGAACACGCCGCTGCCGACCATCGTCCAGCCGGGCTGATAGTAATGCACCTCTGACGGGTCGATGATGGTGATGTCGAGCGTCCTGTCCCGCGTCAGCAGGCTGGCGGCGACGGCAATTCCGGCGGACCCCGCGCCGACGATGACGATGTCGGCGCGGACATCGGGGGCCGCGATATGCTTGACGTCGGTGGCGGCAAACTGCGCCACGGTCGCGGTCATATCGTAGCCCGCCGCCTGGGTGCGCACCACCAGGTCGAACGCAGACTGCTTGCCCACCTGCGTCCGCGTCCAGAGCGTTGCGGCCCGCGTGCCGGACTTGCAAAAGGCCAGCACGGGGCCGGGCAGATTGGCGAGCGCCTTGCCGAAGGCCACCACATCCGCATCCGTGATCTGACCCGATCTGACGGGGATGTGGTCCACCTTCAGGCCCTCGGCTTCTGCTGCGGCACGGATATCCGAGAAGGATGGCTGACCCGCTTCTTCATCATCCGGGCGGTTGCTGATGACGCTGGCAAAGCCCGCCGCCCTGATCGCAGCCATGTCATCTACCGCGATCTGCGGCGCGACCGACACGTCCTGCGTGATCTCTCTAATATCCATGACCTTTTCCTCCTCCTAAACTCACTTACAATCCGTTGACCGGCACCTTGAGCATGATGTTTCCGTCACTGTCGCGCGGCAGCTCTCCCGCGCGCATGTTCACCTGAAGCGACGGGATGATCAGCTTTGGCACCGCAAGCGTCGCGTCCCGCTCGGTGCGGAATTTGACGAAGTCTGCCTTCGACGCACCTTTGCCGACGTGGATGTTGTGGGCCTTCTCGTCGCCCACGGTGGTTTCCCATTGGATGTCGCGGCCGTTCGGGCCGTAGTCGTGGCACATGAACAGGCGCATGTCGTCCGGCAACGTCAGCACCCGCTGGATACTGTCGTACAGCGTCGCCGCGTCGCCGCCGGGGAAATCGGCGCGGGCCGATCCGCCATCGGGCATGAACAGCGTGTCGCCGACGAAGGCCGCGTTGCCGATCACATGCACCATGCAGGCGGGCGTATGGCCCGGCGTGTAGATCGCAAAGGCGGGCATGGTTCCAATCGCATAGGTGTCACCGTCCTTGAACAATGCGTCGAACTGCGACCCGTCACGCTGGAACTCTGTCCCCTCGTTGAAGATCTTTCCAAAGGTTTCCTGCACGACCATGATCTTGTCGCCGATGCCGATCTTGCCGCCCAGCGCATTCTGGATATAGGGCGCGGCAGACAGGTGGTCGGCGTGGACGTGCGTTTCGATCTGCCATTCCAGCGTCAGGCCATTGTCGCGGACGAAGGCGATCATGGCATCCGCATGGTCATACGTGATGCGGCCGGCTGCATAGTCGATGTCCATCACGCTGTCGATGATGGCGCAGGATGTCGATGCGGGGTCCTTGACCACATAGCTGATCGTGTTCGTGGCCTCGTCAAAAAATGCTGTGACTTCGGGTGTGACGGTCATGTCGACGGGGAAATCGGTCATGTCTCGATCCTTCTCTCAGGCTGTAGCTGCGCGCGGGGCGCGGGAGGCGGTGATGCCGCGGGCCAGCAGGATACCAGTCAGCAGGGCACCGACGAAGATGAAAACGGACGCGTCGCCCGTGCCGATCGCGGGCAGCGCACCGCCGGGACAGAAGCCTGCGATGCCCCAGCCGATGCCGAACACGGCTGACCCACCCAACAGGCGCACGTCGATCACGCGGCTGGTCGGCAGGTGAAAGCGGTCCTCCAGCACGGGCATCGGTCGCTTCAGCACGAAGCGGTAGCCGAGGAAGGTCACGATCACCGCGCCGCCCATGACGAAGGCGAGGCTGGGGTCCCAGGTTCCGGCAAGATCGAAGAAGTTCAGCACCTTGGCCGGGTTCGCCATCCCAGAGATTGCGATGCCGACGCCAAAGATCAGGCCAGTCAGATATAGGCTCAGGTAACGCATGTGGGTCAGGCTCCGATCACGTGGCGGATGATGTAGACGGTGGCGGCGGTGGCGGCCATGAAGGTCACGACAGAGGCGGCGGATCGTGGCGACAGACGCGCCAGCCCGCAAACCCCGTGACCCGACGTGCAGCCGGACGAGAACGTGACGCCCACACCGACCAGCAAACCGCCGACGACCAGCGCCGCCGTGGAGACCGGCACATCGACCGCCGGCATGGTGCCGGTCAGCGCGAGGACCAGCAGCGGGCCGCTGATCATGCCCAGCAGCAGGATCGCCCGCCAGGTAAAATCGGACCTGTTGCCGGGTGCGATCAGCCCCGTCAGGATACCCGTCGCCCCGAAGATGCGCCCATGCAGGCCCATCAACATGACGGCGGACAGCCCGATCAGGGCACCGCCACCCAGAGATTGCAGGGGGGTAAACGCCGTTTCCATCATTTCACCGGGCAGGTGTTCAGACCTAGCACCCGGTATAGGGGGCAGAAGCGGAACAGCGCCGTGCCGATCATCACGAGGCCGACGATGGTCGCCAGCGTGACGGCGAGGGTGCCGTGAAAGACGGCCATGGGCGCGATCCACGTGAGCGCCAGCAGGACAACCCCCAGAACAAGCCGGAGGGCGCGGTCAGTCGTGCCTACATTGTGTGTCATCGGTCAGTTCCTTCTGTCAGTTGCGACTCACCCATACGGTAATGCAGACGCACAGTCAGTGACCTTGTCACCGTCGTGTCCACAAGCACTCACATCAGCCGTCATTGATCTTGCGCCAGGCGCTCAGGCCGCCGGCGATGTAGCGGGCGTTCGCATAGCCCATGTCGCGCAGACTGGCTGCTGACAGCGCCCCGCGGTTGTTGGCATTGCAATAGCAGATGATTTGGGTGTCGGGCTCGGGCAGAGTCTCCTCCACGTTCATTTCCAGCTTGCCCCGGCTGAGGTTGATCGCACCGGGAATGTGACCGCTGGCGAATTCGTCCGGGTCGCGGATATCCAGCGCTACCGCGCCACTAGCCATCAGGCCGTCCACATCCTCGAGGGTGACGAAATCGACGCGCGCGCGGGCAGCATCTGCCATCGCTTGAAATTTTTCGGTGTAGGCCATATTGTTCTCCGGGTGTCCGGGTTCGGACGTTGTTTCACATTCAATTGTTGGTATATGATTGCAGAGGGATAGCCCATGATGCAATCGGCCGCAGGCATCCATTGGTGCGCGGCACAGGAACGGGAAGGGACTGGCATGATGGACCGCATGTGGGACACGCGCTACGCTGCCGAAGGTTACCTGTTCGGCACCGCGCCGGCTGCGTTCCTGACCCGTGCCGCCGGCGATCTGGCACCCGGTTCTGCGCTGGCCGTCGCGGACGGCGAAGGGCGCAATTCGGTCTTTCTGGCCGAACGGGGCCTTAAGGTAACGGCCTTCGACGCCTCGCCCGTCGCGGTGGCCAAGGCGCAGGCGCTGGCAATGGACCGGGGCGTTGCCGTCGATCACCGCATGGCGGCGGTCGAAGATTGGGACTGGTCCATCCCCCATGACAACGTGGTCGCCATCTTCATCCAGTTCGCGCCGCCGCCGCTGCGCGACGCGATCTTTGCGGGGATGACACGCGCGCTGAAGCCCGGAGGCATCCTGATGCTGCATGGCTACCGGCCCGCGCAACTGGCCTATGGCACAGGCGGGCCGCGCCAGTCGGACAACCTCTATACCAAAGACTTGCTGCAAGATGCCTTCGCCGATCTGGAGATTCTGCGCCTTGACGCCTACGATGCCGAGGTGTCGGAGGGCAGCGGCCACGCGGGCATGTCGGCGCTGATCGACCTGATCGCGCGCAAACCCGCCTGACATCTCAGGCCTGCGCCTCGATCGGCGCGATGCGGTCCAGCAGGGCCTGCCGGTTGCCCGCGATATCCGCGATCGTCACGTCGTCAAGGACGGCCATGAAGGCGTGGGTCGCCTCCTTGATCTTCGCCGACAGGCGGCAGACGCCGATCAGCGGGCAGGTGTTGCGATCGGGGTTGAAGCATTCGACGACGTCGAACGACCCTTCGGTCAGGCGCACGACATCGCCGACAACGATGTCCTGCGGCGCGCGGCCAAGGCGAAAGCCGCCGCCACGCCCGCGCTGGGTTTCAAGGTAGCCCGCCTTGCCCAGTTCATGCACGATCTTGACGATATGGGGCCGCGACAGCCCGTGAATCTGCGCCACATCGTCAACACGCACAAGGGCAGGGGCCTTGATCGCCGCCAGTTGCAACGTGCGCAGCGCATAGTTCGTGTAGCTGGTCAGCTTCATTTGTCGCACCCCTTGATGTGCTAAAGTTGATGTGCTAAAGTTATATTTGAAGTATTGCATTTGCAAGTGGTCCGCGTATATGACCGACACAAACATACATCTATAATATAGGATTATACCATGTCTCTCCACATCGGCGATACCGCCCCAGACTTTACCGCAGACACCACCACCGGGCCTATCACCCTGCATGACTGGATCGGGTCATCTTGGGTGTTCTTCTTCAGCCATCCGGGGGATTTCACGCCAGTCTGCACGACGGAAATGGGCCGCACGGCGCAACTGGCCGAGCAGTTCGCGGCCCGCAACACCAAGCCGCTAGGCCTGTCCACCGACACGGCGGCGGAGCATCTGAAGTGGATCGCCGACGTCGATGACACGCAGAACACAACCCTGCGCTTTCCCATCGTCGCCGACCCGGACCTGAGCATCGCGCGGCTTTACGACATGATTCACCCGGAACAGAGCGCCACCGCCGCCGTTAGGTCGGTCTTTATCATAGACCCCGACAAGAAGATCCGCCTGACCATGACCTACCCGATGAGCGTGGGCCGCAACTTTGACGAGATCCTGCGCGTGATCGACGCGCTGCAGACCGGCGACGCGCACCGGATCGCCACGCCCGCCGATTGGCAGGTCGGCGACCGGGTCATCATCCCGACCTCCGTCAGCGACGACGCGGCGAAGGAAGCCTTCCCTCAGGGGTTTGAGACGCTGCGCCCCTACCTGCGCACCGTCAAACTTTGACCTTTCCAGCTATCGGAGACCTGTAATGACACGGATCACTCACCTTGCCGCCATCTTGGCCCTGCTCCCGCTGACCGCCGCGGCTCAGGATACGCCGGGCGCGCATTTCATCACCAACTGGGACATGAACGCGGACGGAATCGTGTCGCTGGACGACCTGACCACCAAGCGGGGCGAGGTCTTTGTCATGTTTGACGCGAATGAGGACGGCGCGCTCGACGCCACCGAATATGCCCTGTTTGACGACACCCGCGTCGCCGACATGGCGAACAACGCAGGCGAAGGTCACGGGCCGGATCAGGGTCGGGGTCAGGCCGCCATGCTGGAAGGCATGACGCTGGCCTTCAACGACACTGACGGCGACGGAGCGGTGACGCTGGCCGAATTCACCGGCCACAGCGCCGACTGGCTGGCGCTGATCGACCGCGACGGCGACGGCGGCATCACGGCGGCCGACTTCGACCCCGCGACGCATTGATCCCCGCGCGTCCGGGTCCGCCTGGGCGCGCCTCACCCCAGAGGCATCATCATGTTTGCAAGTCTGACCGCCGAGACGCTGGCGCGGATGCAGTTCGCCTTCACCGTCTCGTTCCACATCATCTTTCCGGCATTCTCCATCGGGCTGGCTAGTTACCTCGCCGTCCTGAACGCGCTGTGGCTGCGCACCGGGGACGAGACCTATCGCACGCTGTTCGACTACTGGAAAAAGATCTTCGCCGTCGCCTTCGGCATGGGTGTCGTGTCGGGCATCGTCATGTCCTACCAGTTTGGCACGAACTGGAGCACCTTCGCCGACAAGACCGGCCCGGTGCTTGGCCCGTTGATGGCCTATGAGGTGCTGAGCGCCTTCTTCCTCGAGGCGGGCTTCCTTGGCATCATGCTGTTCGGGCGCGAACGGGTGGGGCCGGGGCTGCACATGTTCGCCACCGCCATGGTCGCCTTCGGCACGCTGATGTCGGCGACCTGGATTCTGTCGGTCAATTCCTGGATGCAGACCCCCGCGGGCTACGGCATCAACGACGTGGGCCAGTTCGTGCCCGAGGACTGGTGGGCAATCGTATTCAACCCGTCTTTCCCCTATCGCCTCGTCCACATGGTGCTGGCCGCCTATCTGACGACCGCGTTGGTCGTGGGCGCGGTCGGTGGCCTGCACCTGCTGCGCGACCGCACGAACAAGACCGCGCTGCGCATGTTCTCCATGGCAATGTGGATGCTGATCGTGGTCGCGCCTCTGCAGATCGCGGCGGGCGACTTTCACGGCATCAACACGCTGGAACACCAGCCGCAGAAGGTCATGGCGATGGAA
The DNA here is from genome assembly GCA_024636635.1 of Puniceibacterium sp. Lineage (GTDB taxonomy): Bacteria > Pseudomonadota > Alphaproteobacteria > Rhodobacterales > Rhodobacteraceae > Puniceibacterium. The sequence goes on along the minus strand of JAGXGV010000101.1, from coordinate 30,993 downwards.
GGTCACTACGACAGCCATCCCGACGGCGCGCCGCTGATCCTGTTCGGCATCCCGAATCCGGCGGAAAAGCGCATCGACTACGCGATCGAGGTGCCCAAGCTGTCGTCGCTGATCCTCAAGCATGATCTGAACGCGCCGCTGGCGGGGCTTGATACCATCCCCGACGATGCGGAGCCCCCGGTCATGATCGTCTTCTACAGCTTCCGCGTCATGGTCGGCCTTGGCTTTGCGATGCTGGGGCTGGGGGCCTGGTCGCTGCTGCGCCGCTGGCGTGGCGGGCTGGTCGATGCGCCATGGCTGCAGCGCGCCGCGATCGCGATGGGACCCATGGGGTTCGTCGCGGTGCTTGCTGGCTGGGTGACGACAGAGGTGGGACGTCAGCCGTTCACCGTCTACGGCGTGCTGCGCACCTCCGACAGCCTTGGCCCGGTCGCCGCGCCCGCCGTCGCCGCATCGCTGCTGGCCTTCATCGTGGTCTATTTCTTCATCTTCGGGGCCGGCACCTTTTATCTGCTGCGCATGATGAACAAGCGGCCAGATACACCGCACCTGGGATTGAACGACGGCCCGATCCGCACCGCCGGCATCACGCCGTTGCCCCAGATGGCCCCCGGTGCCATCCCCACCCTGCAACCGGGAGAGTGAGCCATGTTTCTTGGACTCGAGCTGTCGTTCATCTGGGCGGGTTTGATCGCCTTTGCCGTGCTGACCTACGTGGTCCTTGACGGGTTCGATCTGGGTGTGGGGATCCTCTTTCCCCTCGCCCGGTCGGAACAGGACCGCGACCTGATGATGAATTCTGTCGCCCCCATATGGGACGGCAACGAGACGTGGCTGGTGCTGGGTGGCGGCGGGTTGTTTGCGGTGTTCCCGCTGGCCTATGCGATCATCATGCCCGCGCTCTACATGCCGATCATCCTGATGCTGCTGGCGCTGATCTTTCGCGGGGTGGCTTTTGAATACCGCTGGCGCACCGCGCGTTGGAAGCGGGTCTGGGACGCAGCCTTCTTCTGTGGATCGGTCATCGCGGCCTTCTGCCAAGGAATCACGCTTGGCGCGCTGGTGCAGGGGGTCGAGATCGCGGACCGCGCCTACGCGGGCGGCTGGTGGGACTGGCTGACGCCGTTCTCGCTGCTGACCGGCGTGGCGGTCGTCGCGGGCTATGCGCTGCTGGGGGCCACCTGGCTGAACATGAAGCTGGAAAACCGCATCCAGCGCCAGATGCAGCGTTACGCCTGGTGGCTTGGCGCGCTGACGCTAGTGTTCATCGGCGCGGTCAGCGTGCTGACGCCGTTCCAGGACGCGAGCTATTTCGCGCGCTGGTTCAACCTGCCGGGCAGCGCGCTGACCGTGCTGATGCCGGTTGCCGTGCTGGGCACCGCCTTTCGGCTGTTTCGCGGGCTGAACGACGGGCGCGACGTGCAGCCCTTCCTCGCGGCGCTGACGCTGTTCGTGCTGTGCTTTGTCGGGATCGGCATCAGCTTCTATCCCAACATGATTCCACCGGGTCTGACCATCGCCGCCGCGGCGGCCCCTGACGAAAGCTTATGGTTCGCGCTGGTCGGGACACTCGTTCTGATCCCGCTGATACTCGGCTACACCGCCTACGCCTACTGGGTGTTCCGCGGCAAGATCGACCCCGCCGCGGGCTACCACTAATGTCAACGTCCATGTTTCGACGAATCGGCTGGTTCGTGGCCATCTGGCTCTTTAGCGTGCTTGCCCTCGGCGTCGTCGCCTATGCGATACGTCTGGCAATCAACCCCTGAGATACAAAACGCGGCGCTCCATCGGATCTTTTGGTGCGCCGCCCCGATCAACCCCTCATCATGAAAAGAGTAACTCGATGCGCCACTCCAAATTGATCGCCGCCTCCGCCATGGCTTTGGGTCTCGCAACGACCGCGCAGGCCGAAGGCCCCAACAAACTGATAACGATCCTCACGTCGCCCGAACCGCAGACGCAGCTGATGGCGATGGTCCTGACCATGAACGCAATCGCGGCCGGTGCACAGGCCGAGATGCTGCTGTGCGGGCCGGCGGGCGATATCGCACTGGCGGACGCGCCAGAAACCGCCACCGCAGGACAGCCGCCGATGGGTGCCAGTCCACAGGCGCTGATGCAGAAGATGATGGCCGACAACGCGCTGAAGGTGCAGGTCTGCGCGATCTACCTGCCGGGCAAGGGCGCCGATGCCTCCATCCTGCTTGAGAGCGTGACAGCAGCCGCCCCCGATGCGATGGGTGCCGCCATCGTCGCCCTCGGCACGCAGGTCATGAGCTTCTGATCCAGGCAGCACACCACCGCGCCCTGTGCGACGCAGGTCGTCGCACAGGGCGTTGCGCATCCGTCGGTGGTCGCGGGCCGTTCTGCCGTGCGCTGATCAAGGCGCTACCGCGTCGCTCCGCGGCTGACGGCATGTCTTGCCAGCACGGCCGCACCGAACGCCGGCTGCGCAAACCTGGGCGCAACATGATCGACCGGCAGGTCCCGCCGCCGCGTTGCCATCCAGGCCGCATTGCGCACACCGCCGCCGACTGCGGTCAGCCGCCGGACCTCGGGCGCGCCAACGGCGGTCAACGCCGCAAAGCCGTGCCGTTCCCATCGCACCAGACTGTCCAGAACAGCCAGGAAGTAAGCCGCGTTATCGGCTGGCCGGGGTGTCAGCCGTGGCGCCAGCTGCGGGTCCGCCACCGGAAACCTCTCTCCTTCGCGGATCAGCGGGACGTAATCGAACCCGGATGGGGCATCGGCGACGGGGGTTGGCAACAGCGAAGCGAGGTCGTCACCAAACAGATGTCGCAGAACCAAGCCGCCGGTGTTCGATGCCCCGCCCACAAGCCATTGGCCGAGGATCCGGTGGCTGTAGATCCCGTGGGGGGCCGAATGGACAGGACGATCCGACAGGATTTTCAGGGTCAGGGTCGATCCCAGCGATGTCACCGCATCGCCAATCCGTTCCAAACCGGCCGCAAGCGCCGACGCACACCCGTCAGTCGTGCCCGAGATGATCAAGGGTCTGGTTGCGAATCCAAGCTCTTGCGCGATGGATGCGGTCATCTGACCGATCACTTCGCCCGGCCGCACGAGCGCGGGCAGCGCGTTTCCGGTGAGGCTCGGAAACCCGGTCCATGGAACCCATGCCTCGGTCAGGGGATCTGCGCCAGCTTTCAGCGCATTGTTCAGATCGGTCGGCAGTCGCTCGCCTGCCAGAACCGATGCAAAGTAATCTGCCTCGAAAGCAATCGCCTTGGTGCCGGGGGCCGTTAGGGAGGCGATCAGGCGTGTGATCACCGAGGGCGATGCACCCGTGCCCGAAAGATCGGACAGGACCGCGCGGACGGACTGCTGTGCCGCGCCGGACGCCGGATCGGAATAGAGGCTAATGTCCGCCACGGGTCGCAAATCCGCCCCAAGAGGCAGGAAACTGCCGGACGTTCCGGCCATGGCAAGGGTCGTGCCCGCGCCGCCGGTGATCAGGCCCAGTTGGCCAAGGGCAAATTTGACCGCCGCAAGCACCTGAGCCGGGTTGCGGCGTTGGGCCTGCGACACCGGCGTGCCGATTTCGCCCAGGATTGCATCGTCCGGGTTGATCGCGCAACATCGGACGCCACCGGTGCCGATGTCGATGCCGATGTGGACTTGGTCACGGGACACGGCGCAGCCGAAGGATTTCGGGCAGGTTCGCATATGCAAGATCGGTGATCACATGCGTTGCCTCCAAAAACTCTTCATGTATTGTGTAGGCGCTGGGTGTGACCACGACGTCCAGGCCTGCGGCATGGGCCGAAAGCACGCCGTTCCGGCTATCCTCTATGGCGATGCAGTCTTGCGGGCTCAGGTTCAGACGGCGCAGCGCTAGCAGGAAGACATCCGGCGCGGGCTTCTTGGCGGCCACTTCGTCGCCAGCAGCGATCACGTCGAACACCACATCGGCGGGCTGTGACCAGCAGGCCTGGCACAGTGCCTCGACGTTGGGGGTGTTCGTGGTTGTGGCAACCGCAACGCGGATACCCGCCGCACGGGCATCCGCCACCAAGTCGGCGACGCCGGGCCGTAGACGCAGCCCGCCAGAGGCGACGATTTGCGCATAGATGGAGGTCTTGCGCCCGTGCAAGGTGGCGATCCGTTCATCTTCGGGATGTGTTGTCCTCAGATCGTCGCGGTGCCTGCGCATCCGCTCCTTTCCGCCGGTCGTGCGGAGCAAGCGCGTGTAATCCTCCTGCGTCCAGTGCCACGCCAGCCCCGCTTCCATGAATGTCCGGTTGAATGCCTCCCTGTGGGCTTCCTCCGTTTCGGCAAGCGTGCCGTCTACGTCGAAGATGATGGCCTTGAGGGTCATGATGTTTCTGCCAGCACGCGCGCTACCAGTGCCGGCAGCTCCGTGAAGTCGGAGAAGGCAACGGTATGCGGCATCGCGGCGACGGGTTGCTTGCGATAGCCTTCGGTGAAAAGCAGGAATGGCACCTTCGCGCGCTGCGCCGTTTCCGCATCCACATCGCTGTCACCCACATAGATCTCCTGCCCCTCGGGCAGCGCATCGAAGGCCGCGTTCAGCGGTGCCGGATCGGGTTTGTGGACCGGCAGGCTGTCACCCCCCCAAAAGGTCTGAAAGAACCCGTCCAGCGCCAGATGGGACAACACCGCCTTGGTCGGGCGGATTGGCTTGTTCGTGCAGACACCCAGCGTGTGGCCTGCGTCGATCAGGCTTTGCAGGGCCGCGGCGACATTGGGGTAAGGGTGGGTCAAGGTGACGGCGTCGTCGTAGCGGGCGATGAAATCGGCCAGAAGCCGGGCGTGCTGATCATCGGCGATGTCCCGCGCCGTGCGCATCTTGGCGACAAAGACGGATGCACCGTTGCCGATGAAGTCCCGGGCCTGATCGAGCGTGATCGCGTCTTTGCCCTCGGTCCGCAGCAGGGCATTCGCAATTCCGTGGATGTCGGGTGCGCTGTCGATCAGCGTGCCGTCGAGGTCAAAGACGATTCGTGCCATCGTTAGGCGTCCTTCCATTTGATCGAACAGCCCATGGACGGGATTTGCGTGATCGGCCCCTTGCCCGTCCCGGCCACGGTCTTCATGGCCTCGAACAGGTCGCGGCGCAGGTCCGGCGGCCCCGCCTCCTTGCGCGAGGCATCAAGGCGTCCGCGATATTGCAGCCCGCCGCCGGCGTCGAAGCCGAAGAAGTCGGGGGTGCAGGCGGCACCATAGGCACGGGCGACCGTCTGATCCGCGTCTTGGAGATACGGAAACGGAAAGCCTCGGTCAGCGGCCAGCAGCGCCATGTTCTGAAAGCTGTCCTGCGGATAGGCCACCGCGTCGTTCGACGAGATCGCGACAACGCCGATGCCCAAGGCCTGAAGGTCGCGGGCATCGCGGATGATCCGATCAAGGACCGCCAGCACATAGGGACAGTGATTGCAGATGAACATCACCAGCGTGCCGCGCGGGCCGGCAACATCTGCCAGACTGACCATGCCGCCGCCGGTCGCGGGCAATGCGAAGTCCGGGGCGTTCCATCCGAAATCGCAAACCGGGGCAGAGACGGCCATCAGCGCGCCACCGCAAACCGGATCGCGCGCATGTTGGCGCCGTAGACCTCGGGTTTCTGGACGGATCCGTCGCGGAACACGGCAGAGCCCGCCACCAGTACGTCGGCCCCGGCTGCGGCCATGCCAGGTGCGGTGTTCGGGTCCATGCCGCCATCGATCTCGATATGAATTTCGCGATCGCCCACCATCTCGCGTAGTCGGCGCACCTTAGCGGTCATGTCGATGTATTTCTGCCCGCCGAATCCAGGATTGACCGTCATCACGCAGATCAGGTCGGTCAGATCCAGAAGATGCACCACCGCCTCGGCCGGTGTGCCAGGATTTAGCGCGACACCGGCCTTCATGCCCGCGCCGCGGATCGCCTGCAGCGTGCGGTGAATATGCGGCCCGGCCTCCACATGGGCGGTCAGAATGTCGGTCCCGGCATCGGCATAGGCGTCGATATAGGGATCGACCGGCGCGATCATCAGATGCACGTCCATGACCGTTTTCACATGCGGGCGGAACGCCTTCACCGCCATCGGACCGAAGGTCAGGTTCGGCACGAAATGTCCGTCCATCACGTCGATATGGACCCAGTCGGCGCCCTGCGCCTCAATCGCCTGAATCTCTGCGCCGAAATTCGCGAAATCGGCGGACAGGATGGATGGTGCGATCTTGATGGAACGGTCGAATGTCATGGCGGCGCCTCCAGGGCGTTGATGATCGGAATGAATGTCTTTGGGTCAGGACTGCGCCATTCCCCTCGGCAGGCGCGACGATCCTGCGCGCGTTGACACCGCTACAGAAGGCCCGCAGGCCTGAGACTGCAAGACCCTGGCGCACAGCGGCCTGCGTTTCGGCACTCGCATACGCCAGCCGTCCTGCCGAAAAGTCGCCCAACACCACAGGCGCAATCGTCTGGACCACCGGATCATCGGCCATCGTGCCGGTCATCTTCCGGTTTTCGATTGCATGGGTCTTGGGGCTCATCTGCGCGTCCCGGTCTGCAATTGCGGGCCAGCATGATCCTGCTGGCCCTTGCGGTCGTCATTCACAGGCTGCCATCCGCGTAACGGCGGCCCATGTCATCCAGCGGAATCACCGTGATGCTGCCGGCATTGCCTGCGGTGCCGAATCTCTCGAACCGATCCTTGCAGAGCTTTTCCATCTCTTCCATCGCTGGGATGGTGAACTTGCGCGGATCGAATTCCTTCGGCTTGTACTTGGCCACCTTGCGGAACTGTCCGGTGATCGCCATGCGGATGTCGGTGTCGATATTGACCTTGCGCACGCCCGACTTGATGCCGCGTTCGATTTCTTCGACAGGAACACCATAGGTCTGGGGCATCTCGCCGCCTGCACTGTTGATCAGGTCCTGCAGATACTGCGGCACAGAACTGGAACCGTGCATGACAAGATGCACGTCCGGGATCCTGGCGTGGATCTCTTCGATCCGCTGGATCGCCAATGTCTCGCCCGTGGGCTTCTGGCTGAACTTGTAGGCACCGTGGCTGGTGCCGCAGGCGATCGCCAGCGCATCGACCTTCGTCAGCTTGATGAACTCCGCCGCCTCGTCCGGGTCGGTCAGCAACTGGTCCTTGCTCAGCTTGCCCACCGCGCCCGATCCGTCTTCCTCTGCCGCTCCGCCGGTCTCGAGGCTGCCCAGCACGCCCAGCTCGCCTTCGACCGACGCACCGACCCAATGCGCCATGCGCGCGACGCGTTCGGTGATGGCGACATTGTAGTCCCAGTCGGCGGGGGTCTTCATGTCTTCCTTGAGCGAGCCGTCCATCATCACGGAGGTGAAGCCGTGGCGGATGGCGGACAGGCAGGTCGCCTCGTTGTTGCCGTGATCCTGATGCATGCAGATCGGGATATCGGGATACATCTCCGACAGTGCCTGGATCATGTGGCGCAGCATGATGTCGCCGGCATAGGACCGCGCGCCGCGGCTGGCCTGCATGATGACCGGCGCATCGCAGGCCGCGGCGGCCTTCATGATCGCCAGACCCTGTTCCATGTTGTTGATGTTGAAGGCCGGCACGCCATAGCCTTTTTCGGCAGCGTGATCGAGAAGTTGGCGAAGTGTGATCAAAGCCATTATTGGTCCTTTCAGGCCGCCTTGGCGGCGTCTTGCAATGCGGCAATGCCGGGAAGCGTCTTGCCTTCCAGCCATTCGAGGAACGCCCCCCCAGCAGAGGAGACATAGGTGAAGTCATCGGCCACACCGGCCGCGTTGAGCGCGGCGACCGTATCGCCGCCGCCCGCGACCGATACCGCCATGCCCTTGCGGGTCAGGTCGGCGGCGGTCCGGGCAAGTTCCATGGTCGCCGTGTCGAACGGTTGTATCTCGAAAGCGCCGAGGGGTCCGTTCCACAGGATCGTCCTGCAATCGGCCAGAACCGCCTGAAAGGCGGCCAGCGCCTTTGGCCCGGCGTCGAGGATCATCGAAACAGGCGGGCATTGGTCGTTCGGAACGACCACATGGGCGGCATGGGCGGCGAAATCCGTGGCGGTGACTACCTCTTCGGGCAGGTGCAGGGTGCAGTGCGCCGCGGCGGCCAGCGCGCGGATGTCGCGCACCGTCGCGACCTCGGCCGCTTCATGCAGCGATTTGCCCATCGGTGCGCCATTGGCGAACAGAAAGGTGTTAGCCATGCCGCCGCCGATGATGATGTGATCGACCTTGGCGACAAGGTTCCTCAGCACCGCGATCTTGGACGACACCTTGGCACCACCGACGATGGCGACGGACGGCCGCCGGGGTGCCTCCAGCGCCGCCGCCAGCATCCGCATCTCTTCCTCGAGAAGCGGCCCGGCATAGGCGGGCATCAGCCGCGCAATGGCCTCGGTCGAGGCATGGGCGCGATGCGCGCAGGAAAAGGCATCGTTGACATAGATGTCCCCTAAGGCCGCGAGCTTTTCGGCAAACGCCTTGTCGTTCGCGGTTTCGCCGGGGTTGTAGCGCAGATTCTCGCACAGCAGCGCCTGACCGTCCGCGAGCCCGCTTGCGTGGAGTTTCGCTGCATCCGTGGCACAGGTGTCCGAAAAAGTCACCGGCACGCCAAGCGCCTTGGCCAGCGCGGGCCGCAGCTTGTCGACGGAAAACGCAGGGTCCAGTACGTTCGGTGCGGGACGGCCGAAATGGGTCAGGATCACCAGCCGCGCACCGCGGTCAAGCAGCGGTTTCATGCCCTGCGCGAACCGCGTGATGCGGGTGGCATCCGTGATGCTGCCCCCCTCGACGGGGACGTTCAGGTCGGCCCGCACCACAAGCGTCTTGCCGCGCACATCGACATCCATGATCGACGGCACACCCATCAGATCAGCGCCCCCATCGCGACGGCGGTATCCGCCATCCGGTTGGAGAAGCCCCATTCGTTGTCATACCAGCTCAGGATGCGGACCAAGCGACCGTCCATGACCTTGGTCTGGTCCATGTGGAAGATCGAGGAATGGGGATCGTGGTTGAAGTCGATCGATACGTTGGGCATGTCGGTATAGCCCAGAACGCCCTTCATCGGGCCGTCGGCAGCGGCGCGGATCGCCGCGTTGATCTCCTCGACACTGGTGTCCCGGCTGGCCTCGAACACCAGATCGACCACCGAGACATTCGGTGTCGGCACGCGGATCGCGACCCCATCGAGCTTGCCGGCTAGTTCCGGCAAAACCAGCCCTACCGCTTTCGCCGCACCAGTGGATGTGGGGATCATCGAGAGGGCGGCCGCACGAGCACGGTAAAGATCGGAGTGCATGGTGTCCAGCGTCGGCTGGTCGCCGGTATAGCTGTGGATCGTGGTCATGAAACCCTTGGTGATGCCGATGGCGTCGTTCAGCGTCTTTGCGACGGGCGACAGGCAGTTGGTCGTGCACGATGCGTTCGACACGATCAGGTCGTCGGCCGTCAGGCTGCCGTGGTTCACGCCGTAGACGATGGTCTTGTCGGCACCTGCCGCCGGGGCCGAGACCAGCACACGCCTGGAGCCGTTCTCAAGATGGAACGCGGCCTTGTCGCGCGCGGTGAAAATGCCGGTGCATTCCATGGCGATATCGACATCGCCCCAGGGCAGATCCTTGGGGTCGCGCATCGCCGTGACCTTGATCCTGCCACGGCCGACGTCGATCCAGTCTTCGCCAGTCGTGACCTGGCCGGGCAAACGGCCGTGGACCGAGTCGAAGCGGATCAGGTGCGCGTTTGTCTCTACGGGACCGAGATCGTTGATCGCGACCACCTCAATATCGGTGCGGCCGGATTCGATGATTCCGCGCAGCACATTCCGACCGATACGGCCAAAGCCGTTGATGGCAACTTTCACAGTCATGGGGTGTCTTTCCTCGTTTCTAGTCCGGGTGTCAGAGCAGGGCTTTCGCGGCGGTAGCGACGACATCAGGCGTGATGCCGAAATGCTGATAGAGCGCATCGGCCGGGGCGGAGGCACCAAAGCCCGTCATCCCGACAAAGCCGTCGTCGGTGCGCAGCACGGCGTCCCAGCCCATGCGGATGGCGGCCTCCACGCCGATGCGCGGCGCAGTGCCAAGGACGTCGGCGCGATAGGCGTCGGGTTGTTCGCGGAACAGCTCGAATGACGGAGCCGACACCACGGCGGCCCTGATTCCGTCCTTTGCCAAGACATCAGCGGCCTTCATCGCGATCTCGACCTCGGAGCCGGTGGCGATCAGGGTGACATCCCTTGCGCCATCGGTCTCACGCAGGACGTAGCCCCCCCTGGCAGAAAGGTTCTCGGCCTCTGCCGTTTTGCGCAAGGCTGGCAAGCCCTGACGCGACAGCGCCAGCAGGACGGGCGTGCTTTTCGACGCCATCGCGATTTCCCAGGCCTCTGCCGTCTCCATCGCGTCGCAGGGGCGCAGCACTGTCAGGTTGGGAATGGCCCGCAGGCTGGCGAGCGTCTCGACCGGCTGGTGGGTCGGGCCATCTTCGCCAAGGCCGATGCTGTCGTGCGTCATGACGAAGATGGTCGGCAGCCCCATCAACGCAGCCAGCCGGATCGCGGGACGGGCATAGTCGGCAAACACCAGGAACGTGCCGCCGTAGGGCTTGAACAATCCAGCAAGGGACAGGCCGTTCATCGCCGCCGACATCCCGAATTCGCGGATGCCGTAGTTGATATAGCGTCCGCTGAAATCCGCCGCGTTGACGGCCGCCATGTCCTTGGTCTGGGTCAGGTTCGACCCCGTCAGATCGGCCGAACCGCCGATGGTGAATGGCAGGGTGCTGTTGACGACCTCAAGCGCCATCTGGCTGGCCTTGCGTGTGGCAACCTTGGGCAGGTCCGCGGCCAGTTTGGCCTTGTAGTCGGCCATTGCGCGGTTCAGCGGCGCCATGTCTGCCCTGAGATGCACCTGCAATGCGTCGCCCTTGGGCGAGGCGGCAAGGGCAACGTTCCAATCCTTGCGCGCGTCCGCACCCCGCGCAGCTGCCTTGCGCCAAGCGTCATAAACGTCGTCAGGAATTTCGAACGGCGGATGGTTCCAACCCAGATAGGCGCGCGCAGCAACGATCTCAGCATCGCCGAGCGGTGCGCCGTGCACGTCGTGACCGCCTTGCTTGTTGGGGGCACCAAAGCCGATCAGTGTCCGGCAGGCAATGAGGCTGGGTCGCGGATCGTCGCGGGCGGTCTCCAGCGCCTGAGCGATCTGTTCGAGGCCATGACCGTCAACGGACAGGACATGCCAGCCGGAGGCGGCAAAACGCGCCTGCTGGTCGGTGGACGTCGACAGGTTCGTGTCGCCGTCGATGGTAATCCTGTTGTCGTCCCACAGAACGATCAGATGACCGAGCTTCAGGTGGCCGGCCAAGTCGATGGCTTCATGGCTGACCCCTTCCATCAGGCAGCCGTCGCCGGCGATGGTATAGACATAATGGTCGATCAGGTCTCCGAACCGCGCATGGCCAAGCCGTTCGGACAGCGCCATGCCAACGGCCGTCGCCAACCCCTGACCCAGCGGGCCGGTGGTCACTTCGACCCCCTTGGCGTGGCCGTATTCGGGGTGACCTGCCGTGCGGTAGCCGAGCTGGCGAAAATTGCGGATCTGATCCATGCCCATGTCGTCATAGCCAAGCAGGTGGTTGATGGCGTAAAGCAGCATCGACCCGTGGCCCGTGGACAGAACGAACCGGTCACGATTGGCCCAGTCCGGGGCCGCGGGGTCCAGGTTCAGGAACCGGTTAAATAGGACGGTGGCGACATCCGCCATGCCCATCGGCATACCGGGATGGCCTGAATTGGCCGCCTGAACCGCATCCATCGCCAGAGCCCGGATGGCATTGGCCATGTGTCGTTCGTCGATTGTCTGTGTGTTGGCATCCATGGCGTGTTCCTTAGCGGCGCTGTTTGCGTGCGGTCGTGACAAGGCGTTCGATCAGGGGTGTCAGGATCAGCTGCATGGCCAAATCGAGCTTGTTGCCCGGCACCACGATGGAATTGGCCCGGCTCATCCACGACCCGTTGATCATCGAGGTGAGATAAGGAAAGTCGATCCCGCGCGGATTTCTGAAACGGATGACGATCAGGCTTTCGTCCGGCGTCGGGATCCAGCGCGCGATGAAGGGATTGGACGTATCGACCATCGGCACGCGCTGAAAATTGATGTCGGTCTCGGTGAACTGCGGACAGATGCAGTGCACATAGGCATGCATGCGGCGCAGAATCGTGTCGGTCACGGCCTCGGTGGAATAGCCTCTGCTTTCGCGATCACGGTGAATTTTCTGGATCCATTCCAGATTGATGACCGGCACCACCCCGATCTTGAAATCGGCCAGCCGGGCAAGGTTGACCTCGTCATTCACGACAGAGCCGTGCAGACCCTCGTAGAACAGCAGGTCGGAGTTGTCGGGAAACGGTGCCCAAGCTGTGAACTCTCCCGGGGGCACACCGGTCTTTTCTGCCTCCTGCGCATCATGGACGTAGGTCCTTGTGCGCCCCTTGCCGGTTTCGCCATATTCCCGAAACACCCGCTCAAGCTCGCCCAGCTCGTTGGCACCAAAGGAAAAATGCGAAAAGGTTTCGTCCCCTTCGACTTTGCGTTTTTCCAGTTCGGCGCGCATGTCGATACGGTTGAACCGGTGAAACGCGTCGCCCTCTATGGATACGGCCGTGATCTGCTCCCGACGAAAGATCTGATCGAACGTTTTCTTGACGGTCGATGTGCCTGCCCCGGAAGAACCGGTCACGCTGATGATGGGATGCTTTGTGCTCATGATGGCTCCTGAAATTGTCTGTCAGACGCGGAAAAGGCCGCGTTTTCCGAAGAGCGCGGACGTCTCGTCAGGAGGAAGATCGTGATAGGTCGCGACACGCTGGACCTTGTTCTTCGAACCGAACACGAACGGAGTCCGAGCATGCAACGCATTCGGAACATGGTCGAGAATGGGTTCCTGACCATCGGTGGCACTGCCGCCTGCCTGTTCGATCAGAAGTGCAATGGGCGCGCATTCATAGACGTGACGCAAGCGCCCGTGCTCGTATCCGGGCCGTGCATCGCCCGGATAAAGGAAGATGCCGCCCCGGGTAAGAATGCGGTGAGTCTCTGCCACGAGCGAGGCGATCCAGCGCATGTTGAAATTGATTCCCGTTGGACCTTCTGACCCGGAAACGCGATCATCGACATATGCACGGATAGCGGTATTCCAGTGTCGGTAGTTGGATGCATTGATCGCGTATTCCGCCGAATCGAGGGGGATCGGCGCAATCCGACCCAGCGACACGAAGCGCTTGGTCCGGGAATCGAGGACGAACTTGAGCACGCCATCGCCAACAGTCAGCATCAGTGCGCACTGCGGCCCGAAAATCGCGTAACCGGATGCAAGCAGATCCCGTCCCCTGCGCAGAAATGATCCATTGGGATCGTCAGCCGCGGGGAAGATGCCGAAGATCGCGCCGATCGACACGTTTGTGTCGATGTTCGACGATCCGTCAAGCGGATCGATGGCAAGGGCAAGCGCCCCGGAGTCGTTCAGCGTGACGACTCCTTCCTGCTCTTCCGAGGCGTAGTAGCGAATGTCGCTGCCGGACAGTGCCGTCATGAACATCTCGTCGGCGATCACGTCGAGGGCCTTCTGCGCGTCGCCGTCGGTATTCGTTCCGGCAGCCCCCGCAAGATTTTCGTCGATGCCGCCGCGCGCGATCCGCGCAGACATAGACACAAAGACTGAAGCCAGACGGTCCAATACATCACAGAGCTTCGGCTCAAGACCCGCAGGTAACTGATCTAACGCGGTCATTTTCTGTTCTCCTCCCAGAGTAGATTTAACTTGCAAGAATTTGAATTTTTAAAGAAGTTAAGAAAATGTAATCGACTTTCGAGAAACTCTAAAATGCGCACCGATGCCATCACGCTCAAGCAATTGCGGACCCTCAAAACCGTTGCACAGACCGGCTCGCTGACGCGGGCGGCGTCGATCCTGAACCAGACCCCGCCTACGATTCACAGCCAGATCAAGAACTTGGAGGCTACAGTCGGTCAGCCGTTGCTGACTCGCGGCACCGGAGGCGGCGGATTCTCCCCTACCCCAGCAGGGGACGCCCTGTTGATCGCGGCGCACCGGATCGACGCCAACTTGTCGCAGGCCGAGCAGCAGTTGGCGGCCCTGTTCAAGGGACTGACCGGTCATGTCGTCCTTGGCACCGTGTCGACGGCCAAATATTTCGCGCCCAGACTTGTGCGGCAACTTCAGGATGCCGTTCCCGATATCGAGGTTGAATTAAGGATCGCCAACCGTAGCGAGGTGATCGCTGCCCTCGACCGGGGCGAATACGATCTTGCGATCATGGGTCGGCCACCCAGGCGGACGATGAATCAGGCCTTGCCCCTGGGTCCGCATCCGCACGGGATCGTCCTGCGACCCGATCACCCGTTGGCCCGGCAGGACGGCTATGATCCCGCCGCCTTGCTGATGGAGACATTTCTCAGCCGCGAGGACGGATCGGGAACGCGGATCCTGATGGAGCGGTTCATCGACCGTCTGGCCGAAGGGCACAGGCCGAAACGGGTGGTCATGCAATCCAACGAGACGATCAAGCAGGCGGTCATCGCGGGACTGGGGGTCGGATTCCTGTCGCTGCACACCGTGCATGACGAACTGGCCGACGGGCGGCTGACCTTGTTGCGCGGTCAGGGCTTTCCAATCATGCGGCACTGGTATCTTCTGTATGGCAGTACGGAAGGGACGGAGCCGTCAAAGGCCGCGCAGCGGTGCGCGCGGGAAATCGAGGCCCTGAACGGAACCTTTCTGCCGCAGGTCAGCGGGTAAGCGCCGCGTAAAGTTGCGGTAGGCGTTCGGGAAGACGCTCCACCCGGTCGAGGATCATCGCGTTGTTCTGGCCAAAGATGCGGCGGACATAGGTGTCGGCCCCCGGATCCAGCGTCAAGCAGAAGGGCGTCACACCGCTTTGCTGCGCTTCCTCCACCGCGCGGCGGGTATCCGCGCGCAGATACTGCGGATCGCGCACGTCGATGTCGGCAGGCGCACCGTCGGTCAGCACAAGCATCAGCTTGCGCGTGGCCTTGACCTTGCACATCTGCGCGGTGGCATGGCGGATCGCGGTGCCCATGCGGGTCGACAGCGCCCCCTCGGCGCCCATCAGCCGGGCCTTCGCCAGATCTTCCCACGGCTGGTCGAAATCCTTGAACCGCTCGTAATAGACCTGCGCGCGCCCGTCGGAACAGAAGCCGTGGATGGCAAAGGCGTCGCCGACCCGGCTGATCGCCTCCGACAGCAGGATGCAGGCGGATTTGGTTAGGTCCATGACCGTGCTGTCAGCGCCGACTGGATCGTTGGTGGATTCTGACAGGTCCAGCAGGACCATCACGGCGGTGTCGCGGGTCTTGCGGATCTGACGCATCATCACGCGGGGATCCGGCTGACGGCCCATGCGAATGTCGATCGCCGCCGTGATCGCCGCCGCGATGTCGATCTCGTCGCCATCCTCCAGCTTGCGGATGCGCTGGACCCCTTGCGGCCGCATGGCATCCAGGCGGTGCTTCAGCCGCTGCATGACCGGGCGGTGTGTGTCCAGGATCGCCGCTGCCCCGGCCGGATCGCCCAGCCTCGCGCGCCGTTCCAGAATTATCGCCCAGGCGGGCCGCATCATCTGGATCGTGTGATCGAATTCGTCATAAAGAACCGGCGGGGCGACCTGGGCTTTGCCCTCTTTTTCGTTGAAGCTCTGTCCGTCGTCGTCGAAGAATTCGGCGGACTGGACCCAGATTTCCTGGGCGTCGTCGCCCGCGGTCTCGACCTCGACCTCGTTCACCATCTCGGACACGGAGACATGTCTGCGCACCTGCGGCTGCGGCAGATAGCCCGTGTCGAAATCCAGCTCCTCGAAGTCCCACAGCAGGCGGTTGTCGCAGCGATACGGGCAGGACGGGTGATCGGTATAGGCGGAAAACGAGTTTGCCCGCAGGCGATCCGCCAGGCGCAGCCCCAGATCACGCGCGGCGTCGATGTCGGTCAGATCCCGTGCCGTGAAATCCTCTTGCGCCCAAGCGGCCAGCGCGCTCTCGGCGGGACGATCCGGCATCAGCAGCGCGCGGGCGATTTGATCGAACTCTCCCGCCATGCCGCTGGCCGTCTCGGTGTGGAATCGCGCCCAAAGGTCCCGCAGGCGGGGCAGGCGCGCGACGGCCAGCGCCTCGGCGCGGGCGTCCTCGACCAGCCCGATGCAGGTTGTTTGCAGCGCATTCAGCCCTTCGCCTTGGATCGGCTTGCGCATGCAGGCCATATGGGCTGCCAGATGCGCCGATTGGGCGCGAAACAGGTCCAGCGCCAGTTCGCCGTGCCAGTCGTCCAGCGCGTCGGGCAGATGCAGGCTGTAATTCTCATAGTAAGGGCGGAGGCCGGTGCGGCTTTCGAAATCGCCCGCCGTCGGCGTGATCATAAAATCACGACCCCACAGCGCCCGCAGATACATCGTCAGCCGCCGCTGCACGTCAACCAGCAGCGTGCCCTTGCGCTCGCGCTGGATGACGGCGCGCGATTCCTCGCTGTCGAGCGTAAAGTAGCGCTGCAATTCCTTGACGTCGGTCCGGTGTGCATCGACGCCCCAGTCGGCCCAGCGACGCAGCCCGCCCAGCGTGAGCACTTCCAGCAGGTCGGCGAGGTGGTCGAGCATCGGGCGGACGGCACGCGGCGCGCGGGCCAGCAGATGTTCTATGAACCGCAGATACTGCCGGAACAAGGTCGCATCGCCCAACCGACGGGCCGCGCGCGGCGCCGTATCAAGCAGTCTGGCAATGACGGCACCCGAGGTGCGCGAGGCAAACCCGAGGATCAGCGGTAGCAGGTCGGTCAACACGTCCTCGCCCAGATCATGCGCAAGGGCGGGCGCCGCCTCGATCCAGGCAACGACGGTTTCGTCGCCGCGCCCCAACCGCGTCAATGAAGCGGTGCCGCCCAGCCAGGTGTCCAGTCCCTTGGGCGAAAGCTTGCGCAGCGCGTCTGGCAGACTGGCCAGCAGGACCGCCACGACGGGCGGCGAAAGGGTTTCGATCAGATCGCCGTGCCCTGCGGGCAGGGCATCAGAACCAGGTGGAGACGGCGGCATCAAGCGCATCCCGCATGTCAGAATCGTCGGTGATCGAATGGACCAGCGCCATGGAGCAGGCCGCCTTTGGTGCGATCCCGCCCTTGATGAGGCGTCCGGCATGGATCAGCATCCGCGTGGAGACACCTTCGTCCAGCCCATGCCCCTTTAGGTTGCGCGACCGCGCGCCGATTTCGACCAGCTTCCGGGCCGTGTCGGCATCCACGCCCGCCTCATGGACAACAATTTCGGTTTCCACATCCGCGCCGGGCCAGGTGAAGTACATCGCGCCAAAGCGTTGCTTGGTCGATTGCTTCAGGTCCTTCATCAGGGACTGGTAGCCGGGGTTGTAGCTGATCACAATCAGGAAATCAGGATGCGCCTTCAGCAATTCGCCCTTCTTCTCCAGGGGTAGCACCCTGCGGTCGTCGGTTAGCGGATGGATTGCGACCGTCGTGTCCTGACGCGCTTCCACCACTTCGTCGAGATAGCAGATCGCACCATGGCGGGCGGCAAAGGTCAGTGGCCCGTCCTGCCACCGCGTGCCATCGGCATCCAGCAGATAGCGCCCGATGAGGTCCGATGCCGTCATGTCCTCGTTGCAGGCCACAGTCACCAGGGGACGGCCCAGTTTCCAGGCCATATGTTCGACAAACCGTGTCTTGCCGCAGCCGGTCGGCCCCTTCAGCATGATCGGAATGCGCGCATCCCAGGCTGCCGTGAACAGGGCGATCTCGTCGCCCGTCTCGCGCCAGTAGGGGGCTTTCGTCACGCGAAAGTCGTCAAGCACGTCCTTCAAGGTTGCATTCTCCCGTTTGTCAGCGTCGATTGGCGCGGCCCGCAGGGTATGCGGGCCGCGCGGTGTCAGACCATCTTGCCGCGACGCACGACCATGTTCGCGCCTTGGCTTTGGGTGAAGTTGTCGTAGCCCAGCAGGCGGACATGGTGCTTGGGGTTGGCCTTGTGGCATTCCTCGATCTCAGCAAGGATCGCATCGACATCGGTTTCGCCGAACATCGGCAGTTTCCACATGTACCAATAGTAGTCGGTGGCGTTTTCCGGCTCGGTATGTTCGATGCCCGGGTTCCAACCATGATCGACGATCCATTGCACCTGTGCCCGAATCTGCGTCTTGGTCATCTCCGGCAGGTAGGAGAACGTCTCCATCTTGCGCGAGGCAGGATCGGAAAGACGCGAGGGGTAGTCCTGAATGTAGCTCATCGTGTTGGTCCTTTGTGTGTGCGTTTGAGAATTCAGCGGTGCTGCACGTCCAACTTGTCGACGGTGTCGAACTCGAACTTGATCTCTTTCCAGGTCTCCATCGCCGACTTCAGTTCGGGCGAATGCTTCGCGGCAGCGATCAGGATGTCCTTGCCTTCCTTCTCGATCTCGCGACCTTCGTTACGCGCCTGCACGCAGGCCTCCAACGCGACACGGTTGGCCGCGGCGCCCGCCGCATTGCCCCAGGGGTGGCCCAGTGTGCCGCCGCCAAATTGCAGGACCGAGTCGTTGCCGAAGATCGAGACCAGCGCCGGCATGTGCCAGACATGTATCCCGCCGGATGCAACCGGGAAGACCCCCGGCATGGAGCCCCAGTCCTGATCGAAGAACACCCCCATCGACCGGTCTTCCTTGACGAACTTGTCGCGCATCAGGTTGATCCAGCCCAACGTCGCGTTGCGGTCGCCTTCCAGCTTGCCGACAACCGTCCCCGAATGCAGGTGGTCACCGCCCAGCAGACGCAGCATCTTGGCCAGAACGCGGAAGTTGATCCCGTGGTTCGGGTTGCGGTCCATCACGGCATGCATGGCCCGGTGGACGTGCAGCAGCATTCCGTTGTCACGGCACCATTTGGACAGCGAGTTGTGCGCCGCCCAGCCAACCGTCAGGTAGTCGGACATGATGATCGGCGTTCCAAGTTCCTTGGCGAACTCGGCGCGCTGGAACATCGCCTCCACA
Source organism: Puniceibacterium sp. (assembly GCA_024636635.1). Classification (GTDB taxonomy): domain Bacteria; phylum Pseudomonadota; class Alphaproteobacteria; order Rhodobacterales; family Rhodobacteraceae; genus Puniceibacterium. Next base: position 11,954 of record JAGXGV010000101.1, on the reverse strand, counting down.
GTCGGTGCGGTCACGTTCATGTAGTGACCCTTGCGCTCGCCCGTTTCCGCCTGCGCCTTCTCAATCGCTTCTTGGCAGAACAGGAAACGGTCGCGCCAGCGCATGAACGGCTGAGAGTTGACGTTCTCGTCGTCCTTGGAAAAATCGAGGCCGCCGCGCAGCACCTCGTATACCGCACGACCATAGTTCTTGGCCGACAGACCCAGCTTGGGCTTGATGGTGCAGCCCAGAAGCGGACGGCCGTATTTGTCCATCTTGTCGCGCTCGACCTGAATGCCGTGCGGCGGACCGAAACAGGTTTTGACGAACCAGATCGGAAAGCGCACGTCTTCCAGCCGCAGGCTGCGCACGGCCTTGAAGCCGAACACGTTGCCAACGATCGACGTGAACACGTTCACGACCGAACCTTCCTCGAACAGGTCGGCGGGATAGGCGATGAAGGCATAGAAGGCCTCATCCTGCCCCGGTACGTCCTCTATCCGATAGGCGCGGCCCTTGTAGTGGTCAAGGTCGGTCAGAAGGTCGGTCCAGACGGTCGTCCAGGTTCCCGTCGAACTCTCGGCGGCGACCGCTGCCGCCGCCTCCTCGCGCGGGACACCGTCCTGGGGGATGACCTTGAAGACAGCCAGAATATCGGTCTCCTTGACCGAATAGTCAGGCTCCCAATACGTCGACCGGTAATCCTTTACCCCAGCGTCATACTTCTTCTTCGGCTGCACATTCATGGCCGTCATCTCCTCCCGGTGGACCGCCAGACGGCCCGTTCAACTTCCTCGGAGTCAGCACACCACACCCGGTCAATAATCTAAAATGAATTGTTTTTATGACATGAATAGACCATGCTCTATTCATGAGGTATTCCCTGAGGCAAATGCAGATCTTTCGGGAGGTTGCGGCGCAGCTGTCCTACACGCGCGCGGCCAAGGCGTTGAACCTGACCCAGCCGGCCACCTTCGCGCAGGTCCGCCAACTGGAGGATCACCTCGGGCACAAGCTCATCGACCGTCTGGGCAAGACCCTATCCCTGACCCAGGCGGGAGAGATCGTCCTGAAATCCGCACAGCGGCTGATGGAGGAGACCGAAAATCTCGACATGACGCTGGCCGAGTTGCAGGGCCTTGTCACGGGGCGGTTGCGACTGGCTGTCGTATCCACCGCGAAATATGAAATTCCCGCCCGCATCGGCGCCTTCACCAGCGCGTTTCCGGGGATCGAGATCGCGCTGACCGTCGGGAACCGCGAAGACTTGCTGTCGCGTTTTGCAACCAATGCCGATGACCTCTACATCCTGGGCACACCGCCGCCAGACATGGACGCCGAGATCGAGCGGTATTCCGAAAACCCCTTGGTGGTCGTGGCACCCCGCGACCATCCGCTGACGGCGCGATCTGGCCTGACGATGCGCGACCTTGCGGCATACCCATTTCTGATGCGCGAAAGTGGCTCCGGCACCAGACTTGCCGCAGAGCGCAGTTTCGAAGCTGCGGACACGACACCCAATGTCAGGATGGAACTGGGCGCGAACGAATCGGTCAAGCAAGGTGTCATCGCGGGTCTGGGTATCGCGGTCCTGAGCCGCGGAACCGTGAAGCTGGAACTCCGGCACGGCTACTTGGTGGAATTGACCGTAGCGCCGTTCCCTATCATTCGCCATTGGCATGTCGCGTGGCGGAAGGGGAAAAAACTCTCGCTTGCCGCAGAGGCGTTTGTCGACAGGCTCCTGATTTGAGCGATATCGGAAGCGCGACTCTTGTCGGTGTGAGGGTAGGGGTCTCATCGCAATTTCTCCGTCATCTTTTCGCGGCAGACCTCTACGGGGGTCTTCCAGCGCAGGCATTTGCGGGGCGTATTGTTGAGCCGGTCGCAAATCACCTTGAAAGGCTTCTGGAAATGCCGCATAACGAGGCCTGACAGAAGACCGCTTTCGATCACACGTCAACAAGGTCAGAAACTTCTTGCATCACGGGCGGCAACCACAGAAGCCTTTCACCTTGATTTCGTGATCCGAGAGCTTGCGAATATCAAAGGTGCGCGGCAGCCAGCGACCGGCGCGTCGGTTGGTGTTCTCGACCGTGCCCTTCTGCCACCGTGAGGAGGGATCACAGAACCACGTGTGCGTGCCGATTTCGGCCTGCGGGTGCGGCCGCGAGACAAACTCGGTACCCCGATCTAAGGTGATCGACTTCTGGGCCGGATACGGCAGGTCGCGGATCGCTGCCACGATCTTGACCATGACCGGCATCTTGTGCCTGCTGGGGGTTTTCAGCAGCAGCGCGAATCGGCTGACACATTCTACCAGCGAGGTGACGTTGGACTGGCCAAAGCTTTGCTTGAATAGGACGAGGTCACCTTTCCAATGGACGAACTGACGCCGGTGCGCGAGGTCGTCCGGCCGGAACAGGATGCTGACATCGCGGTGGAATCTGGGCGGCAAACGCTTGCGCGCGTGCCGCGGACGGCGTGCCGAGCAGTGGTTGGGCAGATACCATCGCAGGTCATCCCGGATTCCCTCGCGCGAGTAGTAGCGGTAGATGGTCTCCTGGCACACGCGCAGCCGAGCGACTTTATGTTGCATTCGGTTGGAGATCTGCTCGGGGGTCCATCCGTTCTTCAACCTCTCGATGACGCGCGCGAGCAAGTCGGGATGGCGGATGAGTTTGCGCTCCCTCGCACGGCGATTGGCCGTCCGCAACTGCGCGGCAGCACCGTAATAGCCATCGCACTTCGGCATGCATGGATCGGAGAAATGATTGCGCTTGAGCTCGCGAAATATGGTCGAGCGGCAGCGCTTCAACACCCGCACCATCCTGCAACCTATCAGGTGCGGCTAGGGTTGGCGTCGCCGTAATGCTGAACACCTTATTGATCCGGTCTTGCGCGCCATTGCGTGCGTTCCATATCCGACGGCGTCACGCTGTGGTGCTTGAGGCAGCCTGTGGGTCATGACGGACCTGCTGCAAAGACCACCCGATCCTCGCCCGTCCGACGATCACCATCGGCAAGGACAGCACCTTGCCCGTCGTCAGACCGCAGTCCCCAATCTGCAAGGCATAGCCCACCGGATTGTCAACGCTGACAAATTCGAGGTCCGGCTGTCGGAAAAACTCGACAAAAGCCCGCGACAAAGATCGCGCAACGGGCAGAGGATGCGGCGACCCGCGACGGAGCGCTGACGGCGATCGCCACATCCGTCGACCGCAGCGACCGGATGGTCCGCCAACTTCTGGATCTGGCGGCTATCGACTACGAGGCCGCTGCGGCCGAACCGCTGGACCCCGCCGCCCTCATGGCCGACATCGCGCAGGCGGCCTACCTGCAGGCCGCCGCTGCACGGGTCCACCTCGTGATCGCGGGGCGCGACCTGCCGGTGCTGCATGGTCCTCGCGTGCTGATCCACAGCGCGTTGCGCAATCTGGTGGAGAACGCGATCCAGCATTCGCCACCAGATGGCACCGTCCGCCTGAGCGCCGAAGTGCGCTCCGGGGGACTGCGATTTATCATCAGCGATAAAGTGCCGGGCATCCTGCCGCAGGATCATGCCCGTGTAACCGAACGCTTCTGGCGCGGAGCCCCGCCGACCGGTCAGGGGGAACGGGCTGGGAGTCTCGATTACTGCCGCCGCCGTGGCGCGAATGGGGGGGGGCATCTGGAAATGGGGCAACCGGACCGGGGACAGACCATCTGGATCGATCTGCCCGACACTCGCAAAGTTTCCTGAATTCCTATGATTTGATGCAGCATGAGGCAACTTTGTGGGAGCAACAGGCCTGCTATCCTACGCATTCGTCCTGTGCAGCAGACGTTTCACCTCTGCCCGACAATAGACTAAACCCGTCTGCGGCACCGCAGGCTTATTCTGCGCATCACCGCGGAGAGCGTGCTGTCACCCACCCGCTAGGGGGGCTGACATACGCCCAACCTTAAGGTAGCCTTAAGATTGAAGCTTCAAGTTAATCTTGAATTTCCGTTTCTGCCTGACTTGGAGATCCTTCTTGCCCATCACTCTTGGCCTCATGCTGGCGCTCAGCTTCGTCGTGTCGCTGGCCGCGCTTGCCTTTTTGATCTGGGCAATTTCGAATCGCCAGATCACGGTGGACCAAGGCGATGCCGAAACCATTTTTGCCGATGGCGAACAGGGGCGGATCGACAATCAGGGAACGGAAGCGGGTGACGCGGAGCGGCGCCATGTTTTCGACCCGGTCGCTGCGGGCATCGACGCGGTCTCGGCCAGACCCGTGATCATCCTGTTGGGAACGGCGACGGTGTGGCTGGTTCTGGGGTCTATCTTCGGGCTTGTGGCCTCGATGAAGCTGCATTTGCCGGACTGGCTGAACCAGTCTGCGCCACTGACCTTCGGTCGGATGCGGACGCTGCACCTTAACCTCGTGATCTACGGCTGGCTGTCTTTGTCGGGGCTGGCCTCAGTCATGTGGATCATCCCGCGAATCTTCCACGTACCGTTGAAGAGCCCGCGGCTGGTGCTGATCGGTGCAGTCCTGTGGAACATCGCCGTTGCGCTTGGCGGGCTGGCCATCGCCAGCGGCTGGACCGATGGCGAGGAATGGCTGGAGATCCCGTGGCAAATCGACATGCTCCTCGCCGCTGCCGGTGCCTGCTTCATCGCGCCATTGGTGCGCACGGCGCGGGCGCGCGACGTGCATCACATCTATGTCTCGGGCTGGTATTTCCTTGCGGCGATCCTGTGGTTTCCGGTGCTGTTCATTGTCGCCAACATCCCCGGCCTGTATTCCGGTGTCGAGGAGGCAACCGTCAACTGGTGGTTCGCCCACAACGTGCTGGGCCTGTGGTTGACACCGCTGGGCGTGGGCACGGCCTACTATCTGATCCCCAAGATCATCGGGCGACCGATCTACAGCTACGCCGTGTCGCTGCTGGGCTTCTGGGGGCTGGCGCTGTTCTACAGCCAGGTCGGGATTCATCACCTGATCGGCGGACCGGTGCCGACTTGGGTCGTGACGCTGTCTGTTGTCCATTCAGTCATGATGTTCCTGCCGGTGATCGCGGTGGCGATCAACCAGCACGTCACGGTCGCGCAGAACCTGTGGGCGCTGAAGGAATCGGTCCCGCTGCGGTTCATCTCGTTCGGGGCGCTGATGTATACGATGGCTTCCTTTCAGGGCTCGATCGAGGCGCTGCGCTCGGTCAATTCGATCACCCACTTTACCCATTACACGGTCGCCCATGCCCATCTGGGGGCCTATGCTTTCGTGTCGATCGTCATGTTCGGGGCGGCCTACTACATCCTGCCGCGGGCGACGGGGCGTGCGTTCCCGTGGCCCGGCCTGCTGAAGGCGCATTTCTGGTTGGTCACGATCGGGTTTGCGGTGTATTTCTTCTCGCTTACCATCGGCGGTGTCCTGCAGGGTCTGGCGATGCTGGACGCCACACGACCCTTCTCCGAATCGGTCGAACTGATGAAACCCTATCTTGAGGCGCGCAGCATCGGCGGCTCGCTCATGACGCTCGGCCATCTGGTCTTTGCCGTGAACCTCCTCGGGCTCGCCTTTTACGCGCCGCGGCATACCCAAGCACCAGTGGCCGCAGAATGAACCGCTACCTGCCTCTTTCAATCCTCGCGCTTGCCATTCTGGCGTTCGCGACGCTGATGCTGGTCATCGCGCCGGGTATCCAGATCAACGCCCGCCCCGCACCCGAGGGTCTGCGCCCCTACACAGAGGCAGAGGCACGCGGGCGTGAGGTCTATGTTTCGCTCGGGTGCCTTTACTGCCACAGCCAGCAACCGCGATCCGGCGACCAAGCCCCCGATGGCGAACGCGGCTGGGGGCGTCCTTCAGTCGCAGAGGATTATGCCTATGACCAGCCGCACCAGCTGGGCACGATGCGGACCGGGCCGGACCTTCTGAACGTGAGCGCGCGTCTACCTTCGGAAGGCTGGCATCTGACCCATCTGTATCAGCCCCGCGCGATCTTTGACTGGTCGATCATGCCGAGCTACCCATATCTGTTCGACCACAAAGATACGGCCGGACCGGGCGATGTCGTCGTGGCGCTGCCTGCCGCCCATGCACCTGCGGATGGCGTCATCGTCGCGTCGCAGAAGGCGCTTGATCTGACCGCCTACCTGGTGGCGCTCGACCGGACCTATCCCGCGCCGACAAACGGCCTGCGGGACCATGGTTACGGTAGTTCCGAAGGTCCTGAACCCACTCCTGCAGAGGAGGCCCGCTGAGCATGGCGCACAAATCCGACCCGAAACGTCCCGCCGAGATCTACGAGCCTTACGAGGAACAAGCCGGGGTGCCCTTGCCGGTCATCTGGATCGCCATCGCCTTGGCCTTCTGGGGGGTGCTGATGCTGTATGATACGGGCGACAGCGTCCGCGTGTCGCTGAACGACCGCGCGGAGGACAGCGAGGCATTGGCCAACGTGACCCCCGACGAAGGGGCGTCCCTGTTCGAGGCGAACTGCGCCACCTGCCACCAGCCCGACGGCGAAGGTCTGCGCGATGCGGTGCCGCCGCTGGCGGGATCGGAAGTCGTGGCGGCAGGGCCGGGGATAATTGCCCGCATCCTGCTGCGCGGCATCGACGGACCGCTGACCGTGGCCGACGCGACCTACGACGGTCACATGCCCAGCTTTGCCAGTGCGCTGAGCGACGCGGAAATCGCGCGGCTGGCGTCCTATGTCACGACCCGCTGGGCGAACGGCCCGGACGGCGCCGCGTCGTCGGCTGACGACGTGACCGACCTGCGCGGCGAGGTGGCCGATCTGGGCAGCTTTGCCGGCGGCATGGAACTGGCAAGGCTGATCCCGTCCCTGCCTCCGCAACCGCCGATGCCAGCCCCATCCGCCGCGCCCAGGGATGACGCCGATGTGCTGCAACTCGTGTTCGCGGGCCGTGATGAAGTCTGGTCCTGCGCCAGCTGCCACGGTGATCTGGGGCAGGGCGACGAAACCACACCGCGTCTTGCCGGCCTGCCTGCCGCCTACATCACCAAGCAGCTGCACGACTTCCGCGAAGGCACGCGTGTCAACGAATCGATGCACCTGGTCGCCTCTGGCCTGACGAAAGGCGAAATGACCGCCCTCGGCACATATTTCGCCACCCTGCGCGTGCCCAGCAATGCAGGCGCGGTGCTGTCCGGCGATCTTGCGCGAGGCGAGGAGCTGGCCCTTCAGGGCGACTGGTCGATCGGTGTCCCGGCCTGCTTCACCTGCCACGGCGCGTCCGGCTTTGGCGTTGCGCCCGGTTTTCCCGGTCTCGCGGCCCAACATGCCCCCTATACCGCCGCCCAGCTGGCCAACTGGGCCGGAGGCGAACGCCACAACGATCCGCTTGGCCTGATGGCCGAGATTTCCGGGGCGCTGTCGACGCAGGACCGCCGCGCCGTCGCAGACTATCTTGCCACGCGGCCCCCGGTGCCGGCCGTTGCAGCCACGATGACCCGTATGGAGACAGATGATGACCAATGACCCCAGGGACCGCGCCTCCGACACGCCGCGCGATGCGCAGTCGGGCGGCGGGACGCGCAAGGCTATCTACGCCGCAGGCGGTGGACTTGCCCTGATCGCGCTGGCGACGGCGGCGGTGCAGCTTGATGTCGTGCCCCGGTGGCTGATCGGTGCCGGATCATCCATCGAAGAGACGGCCGCTGCGACCACGCCGGACGATCAATTCACGCCGCCCGCCCGCGACGCCATCCCTGACAGCCCCTTCGGCGATGCCGTCCGCCGGGGCGAGGCGATCTTCACCAACACCGCGACCAACGCGGGGGATCACGTCGGCAACGGTTTGTCCTGTTCGAACTGCCACCTTGATGGGGGGCGTCACCCCCTGTCGGCCCCGATGTGGGCCGCCTGGGTGACCTATCCGAAATATCGCGCCAAGAACGATCAGATCAACACGATGGAAGATCGGGTGATGGGCTGTTTCACCTATTCGATGAACGCCCAGTATTCGCCCGCCGGCGGCCCGCCGCCGCATGGCGACGACATCTACCGCGATCTAGAAAGCTATTTCTTCTGGCTGGCCAGCAAAGCCCCGACCAACGTGTCGCTGGACGGGATCGGCTTTGGCAAGGTGCCGAAACCCGAAGGCGGATATGACCTGGCCCGCGGCGCGGATGTCTTCGCGGCCAACTGTGCCGTCTGCCACGGCGAGGACGGGCAGGGTCAGCGCGACATCAACGGCGACTACACCTTTCCGCCCCTGTGGGGGCCCGACAGCTACAACTGGGGGGCCGGCATGTCACGCATCGATACGGCGGCGGCGTTCATCAAGAACAACATGCCCCTGTCGCAGCCGGGCAGCCTAACCGATCAGGAGGCCTGGGATGTGGCCGCCTATCTAGACAGCCACGAACGCCCCAGGGACCCCCGCCAGACCGGCACGATCGAGGAAAACCGCCTTGCCAATCACGACGGGGACGAGATCCTCTATGGTCAGGTCGTGAACGGGGTGCTGCTGGGGCAGGGGACGGGTCCGTCCCCCGCACGGGCGGCGACAATGGCGACGCCGTCTGCCGCAGAGCCGCAGAACTGATCCGCCATGCGGCAGTTGTTTGCCGTGGACGGCATGGCCTGTGCCGGATGCGCCCGTGGGTTGCAGCGGCACCTGTCGCTGTTGCCCGGCTTGCGGATGGCGCGGGTCCATCATCTGACCGGGTCCGTCCTGCTGGACTGGGATGATGCCAGCCTTGATCGCAGCGCCATCGCAGACGCCGTGCAGAAGGCGGGATACCGCCTTGTTGACCGGCACCGTCCCGAAGACCTGATCCAGGGTCTTCAGGCACAGATGACGAACACCGCCATCCGGCTGGCCGTCGCGGCGCTGACGGGCATGTGGAGCATGGCCATTGCCATCGTTCTCTATACCACCCCGCTTGACCCGCGCACCGCTTGGTGGCTGGCTGCGGCGTCCGGCGCCTTTGGCCTGCCGGTCCTGTGGGCCGGGCGCGGGATTCTGTGGATGGGGTGGAAATCGCTGCAACTGCGTGAACCTACGATGGACCTTCTGATCACGACAGGAACGCTGGGTGCTGTGGTCCTGTCGGTGGCCGCACTGGCGCAGGGCCGGTCCGAGGTCTGGTTCGACGCGGCGGCCATGCTGATCATGCTCCTGCTGCTCGCGCGTCTGATCGATCTGCAGGGACGCCGCGCGGCCCTTGGCGCCTTGATCGCCATGCAGCAGGCCGCCCCCGACATGGCGCAGGTCCGGATCGGGGCGAACCGCGTCCTGCAACCGGCGGCACAGGTGCCGGTCGATGCGGACGTCATTGTCGATGCAGGTGCGGCCGTCACGGTGGATGGCGTCGTGACCTCCGGCCACAGCCTTGTCAATCGCGCCGTCCTGTCCGGCGAAGCCTGCCCCGTGGCGGTCGGTCCCGGCGACCGGGTCGCGGCGGGCAGCATCAATCTGGAACGGCGCCTGACCCTGCGCGCGGACCGGGAACCGGGCGACCGCGACATCGACCGGATCGGCGGGGCCATCGCGCTGGAAATCGCCCGTGGTGGGGCGGAGGCAGGTTTGTCGGACCGGTGGGCCGCGGCCATGACCCGCGCCATGCCGGTTTTGGCCCTTGCCACGCTTGCCTTCGGCTTGCTGCGGGGCGACGACGTTTTTCCGGCCCTTGTCACCGCGCTGACGGTGATAGTCGGCCTGTGTCCATGCGCGCTGGCGCTGGCCGTGCCGCTGGTGCGGATGCACACCGCGGCGGTGGCCGGGCAGCAGGGTCTACGCATCCGCGAACCGGAGGCTTTCGAGCGGCTGGCCGCCATCACGACGGTTGTCCTCGACAAGACCGGTACCCTGACAGAAGGCCAGCCACGGCTTGTATCCGCCAGCCCCGCACCCGGGGTCAGCCGTGAGATGCTGATGAATAGCGCCGCGCTGGCCGAAACCGGGCTGACCCATCCGCTGGCGCGTGCCATCACCGCTGTCACGGGTGAACGCGGACCTGGGGGCCAGCGCGCCGACCGTCATGCGGAGGCGGTGGACGACGGGGGTGGGCACATCCGCGTCAGCGCTGCCGCCGAGGCAGACGCAACGGGCACGGTTCTGCATGTGACGCGCGACGGTGCGCTGCTCGGCCGCCTGACCTTTGCCGACCGGATCCTGCCCGAGGCGGCCCCCGTTCTTGCAACCCTCAGGCGGTGGGGCCTTGGCATCCACATCGCTTCTGGCGATGCAGTTGGGCCGACATTGCGCGCGGGCACGGCCCTGGGGGTGGCCCCGGACCATATCGCGGCCGGGCAGACCCCGCAGCAGAAGGCGGCGCTGATCCGCGCGCTGGGGGGGCGGGTGGCCTTCGTGGGGGACGGCGTGAACGACGCCCCGGCCCTTGCTGCCAGCGCCTGCGGCATCTCGGTGGCATCGGCTCACCCCTCGGCGCGGCTGACCGCTGATCTGGTGATCGAGCAGGGCGGGATTGACCGCCTTCCCGCCATTCTGACGCTTGCCCGCAAGGCGCGGCGGATCGGGCGCCAAAACCTCGCGCTGGCAGTCATTTACAACGCAGGGCTTCTGCCGCTACTCGCCTTGGGCCATGTCGGACCGGGTGCCGCCGCGCTCGCCATGGCGGCCAGTTCGCTGTCGGTCACCGCCAACGCAGCGCGGATGAGCGTCGCGCCAGTTGCCAGCAGTAGCCGCAATACCCACGGGGATCTTGTTGCGATCAGACCCAACGGCACTGCGTGACCACCAGTACCGGAACGTGAAGCCAGACCACAGCGGACCTGTTGCACGTTGGCCCTACCGGATCAACCCGCCATCTTGCGGCTTTGTCCTAAATGCCTGCCTATCTGAACTACCGGGCACCCTAAAAAGAATCAGATCCTTTGATGAAATACAGGACCATAGCTACGGCGCTTGCCATCGCGCTGTGCGGCAGCGTGACGACTGCGCAGGCCGATATCGCAAACTTCGGCCCCGGCGGACCCATCACTCCCATGCGCGAAGCGTCGCAAGCCTTTGAGACCGAGACGGGCATCGCAGTCACCGTGGCCGCCGGACCAACGCCGCAATGGGTGGATGCGGCAAAGACCGATGCAGATGCGATCCTCAGTGGGTCGCAAAACATGGTGGGCGATTCCATCGGTGCAATCGCCATGATTCTGCCCGACAACGTTACGCCACTGCATCTGCGTCCCTCGGCTATCGTGGTGCGCAAGGGAAACCCCCGAAGGCATCACCGGCATCGCCGCGATGGCGGCCTCACCACTCTCAAGTGCGCATCGGCACATGTGCCACGTCTTTTAACGGGGTCCAGCCCATCAATAAGCCATCGGCAACTGCCCTTCGGGCACAGCATAGCACAGGCTGTTTATACCGCGCACAGGCGGGCCGCACCCCGGAACAGTTTTTTAGGATGTCACGCTCCGCCTTGAGCTTGGCGACCTAATTCTTCAGGGTCGCAATCTCGGCCAATTCTGGGCGTTGCAAGCCATTGGAATGCCCCCACTGAAGTTCTCTAATCGCATTGGTCAAGTTCTTTGATTGTTGCCTTAGCGTGCGCCGGGTTCATGGTTCTCTCCGCGGTCGACCTCGACGGATCGCCGCATGTTGGCGTCGGATGGTCGGATCGACCTAAGTGGTCCTCGCACTTGCTTCATTGTGCCGTGCATTCAGAGGGACGGTCTGATCCGCGCCATACGTCCCGGCGGGGACGCGTCCGCTGGCTTAGTCGTGCAACTTATCCCCGATCATGCTGCCGACTGTGTCCAACGGAATGGCGTGTCGGTTTTCCACATTGCGTGAAGAACCACAGCAAGTTTTCGGGCGACCGCAATACGCGCCTTTTTGAAGCCGGACACTTTCGCCAACTTCATGCCCCAGATCTTCAAGGGCGAAGATCGCAGGTTGCGCGTCAGCAAGGTTGTTGCCGCCTCATAGAGGTGCTTTCGGACCATCTTGTCACCCTGCTTCGAGATGCGTCCATTTCTGCTGGTTTCGCCGGACTCGTATCGTCTTGGCG
>JAGXGV010000100.1 GCA_024636635.1 Puniceibacterium sp. | reverse complement strand
GTGGGCTCGGAGATGTGTATAAGAGACAGGCTGGTCATCCCGTTCTTCTGGCCGGTGCTGATGGACCTGAACGGCGGCATCTATCAGGGGGCCGAAGGTGCCGGTTTCGGGATGAGCACCGAGGATCTCAAGATCTGGTTCGGCATCCTTGCGCTGATCGTGGTGGAACTGGGGCTGATCACGCCACCCGTGGGCATGAACGTCTTTGTCATCTCGGCCCTCGCGCGGGACACGCCGATGATCGAGACCTTCAAGGGCGTCATGCCGTTCTTCGGGGCCGAGATTGTGCGGGTGGGGATCCTGTTGTCGCTGCCGGGCTTCGTGCTCTGGCTGCCGCGATTGCTGGCGGGCTAGGGCAGGGATTTCCCGTAAAGGCCAAGCCCGGACGGGCGTTGGCCGGGGTCATGCAACTGGCGCGACTTGCGCGCTAGCGCGCGGCCATCAGGCGGGCCATGTCGATCATCCGCGCCGAAAATCCCCATTCATTGTCGTACCAGCCGAAGATACGCGCCTGATGCCCGGTCTGGATGGTTTCCGGCAGGGCAATGACCAGCGATTCCGGCCGCGCGCGCAGATCGGTCGAGACGGTGGCATCCCGTGTCACCCCCAGAACGGCCGAGCGTGCCGCAATGGTGTTCAGATGCTGCGCAAGTGGGCGGTCGGGCAGGCTTTCAAGCGTCACCACAAGATCGACGGCCGAAACGCTGATCACCGGCACACGCACGGCAGCACCGCTGATCCGCCCGGCGATGTCGGGCAGGACGTGATCTATCAGGTGTGTGGCACTGGTGGTCGTGGGCACCATGGACACGGCGCCCGCCCGACTGCGGGCCAGATCGCCGCGCGGCGCGTCGACCATCGGCTGGCTGCCGGTGTAGCAGTGGATCGTGGTCATGTGGCCCTGACGGATGCCGCAGGTGTCATGCAGGACCCGCAGCAGCGGCGCCAGGGCGTTGGTGGTGCAGGAGGCGTTGGACACGATGCGGGCATCGCCAAGTTCGCCCTCGTTCGCGCCAAGGACAAGCGTGCGCTCTGCTTCGTCGCAGGGTCCGGAAACGAGGACATTGGCGGCCCCTGCGGTCAGCCCCTGAACGGCATGGGCGCGTGTGCTGATGGTGCCCGTGCAGTCCAGCAGCACGTCGACGCCGGACAGGTCCAGATCGGCAAGGTCGGGTTTCCGGCTGAACGGGATGCGGTGCACGCCGACGGACAGCACGCCGGGTTCGGCACGCACCTCTTGGGGGAACGGCCCGAAGACCGAATCGTATCGGAACAGGTAGGCGCAGGTGTCCGGTGGCGCGATGTCGTTGATCAGCGCGATGTCGATGTCGGGATGAGAGGTCAGAAGCTGGCGCAGGATCGTGCGCCCGATCCTGCCGAACCCGTTAAGAGCCACGCGCATGTCATTGCCTTCTGGTCAGAAATCGACGTTGATCGCAACGCCTTTGGCCTGGGCAAGTTCCACCACTTTGGCCGCGACTGCAAGATCCTGCAAACCGACCCCGGTGCCGTCGAAAAGGGTGATTTCATCGTCCGAGACGCGCCCCGGATGGGCGCCGTTGATCACGGCGCCGATTTCGGTGATGTCGGTCTGGGTGATCAGACCCGAGGCGATGGCGTGCTGCGCCTCTCCTATGCTGATGCTCTGGGCGATCTCGTCGGTGAAGACGGCGGCGCGTTTCAGCAGCGTCGCCTCGACCTCCTGCTTGCCCTTGGTGTCGGTGCCCATGCAGGCGATATGCGTGCCAGGGGTCACATGGGCGTCAAGCAGGCTGGGCGAAAAGCTCGAGGTGATCGAGATGATCACATCCGCCTCGCGGCCCAGAGATTCGAGGCTGGCTTCCTCGAACGGCAAGCCCAGACTGTCGGCGCATTCGGCCAGACGCGAGAGCATTTCGGGATGGTAGTTCCAGCCGATGACCTTGGAGAATTTACGCTGCTTCACGGCGGCCTGCATCTGGAAGATGGACTGATGCCCCGCGCCGATCATGCCGAGGACTTTCGCGTCCTCGCGTGCGAGGTGCCGGATCGACACGGCCGAGGCGGCGGCGGTACGCAGGGCAGTCAACAGGTTGCCGCCCACGATGGCGCTGCATCTGCCGGTGTCGGCATCGAACAGAAAGATGGTGGACTGGTGATTGGTCAGGCCCCTGTCGGCATTACCCGGCCAGTAGCCGCCCGATTTCAAACCCAGGGCGAGGCTTTCGCGGTCGAACCCGGACTTGAAGCCATAGAGCGCATCGGCATGGCCGATCGCCTCGCGGATGACAGGAAAGTTGTATGCGGACTTGCGTGCCATGGCGGCAAAGACCGCCTCGACCGCCTCGTAGGCGGCGTCGGGCGTCATCAGGGCGGCAATCTCGGCTTCGGGGACGATGGGCATGCTTTGGTCTTTCTGTGGGCTTTCGGTTCGGATTTGTCGGCAGGCCGGTGCAATGGCCTGCCGTCTGACTTGGGGTGGGTCAATCCCTGCGGGACACGAGAGACGCTGTCTCTCGTGCTCTCTGGGGTATTTTTGAAAAGAAGAAGCTCAGAACGCCTTGCCGCGGGCCGAGACGGGCCAAAGGGTTTCGACCTTGCCGCCCCGAACGCCGACATACCAGTCATGCACGTTGCAGGTCGGGTCGCAATGGCCGGGCACCAGGCGCAATTTGTCGTTCACCTTGAGTACACCGTCAGGATCGGCCACCACGCCATGTTCGTCGGAACATTTGACGTATTTCACATCCGTCCGCCCAAAGATCACCGGCAGGCCGGAATCGACCGACTGCGCCTTGAGGCCCGCATCGACGATGGCCTTGTCGGCCTTGGCATGGGACATGACCGAGGTGAGGATGAAAAGCGCGTTTTCCCATTCGCCCTCGTCGATACGCTTGCCGTCCTTGTCCAGAATCCGGCCATAATCCGCATCCATGAAGGCATAAGAGCCGCACTGGAGTTCGTTGAACACACCTGAGCCGCCTTCGAAGTAATAGGATCCGGTGCCGCCGCCGCCGACGATGTCGCACTCAAGCCCCTCGGCGCGCAGTGCATCGACTGCGACGCGCACCATGGCTATAGCGATGTCGGTCTTGCCTTTGCGTTCGTCGTAGCTGTCCAGATGCTGCATCGCGCCCTGATAGGCCTGAAGACCGGCAAATTTCAGCCCCTCGGCGGCGTCGATCGCCTTGGCCAGTTCCACGACCTTGGGTGTCGTGGTCACACCGCAGCGCCCCGCGCCGCAGTCGATTTCCACCAGACATTCGATCTGCGTGCCATGTTTGACCGCCGCTGCTGACAGGTTCGGAATGTTGTCCATGTCGTCGACGCAGCAGATGGCGCGCGCGCCCAGCTTCGGGATGCGGGCCAGACGGTCGATCTTGGCCGGTTGCGTCACCTGATTGGACACCAGCACATCCTTGATGCCGCCACGGGCGAACACCTCGGCCTCGGACACCTTCTGGCAGCAGACGCCGACAGAGCCGCCCAGACGTTCCTGCAGCATGGCCACATGGACGGATTTGTGCATCTTGCCGTGGACCCGGTGGCGCACGCCCATCTTTTTGGCGAAATCGCCCATTTTGGTGATGTTGCGTTCCAGCGCGTCCAGATCCAGGATCAGGCAGGGCGTCTGGATTTCGGATTCGTCCATGCCGGGCAGGGCGGGCACGTCATAGCCGACTTCGAGGTCGGTAAGGTCAACATGGTCTTTCATTGTTCTCATCTCCCGTTGAGAAGGTGGTTTCAGCTTGGACCCTTGCGGTCCGCGGTCAGTCCAGCATCACCTGATCCAGGGCAGCGTGTCGAGATCGACATTGCCGCCGGTGATGATCACGCCCACGCGGCGGCCCTGGAACACTTCGGGGTTCTTGAGGATGGTCGCCAGCGGCACGGCGCAGGACGCCTCGATCACGATCTTCATGCGCTTCCAGGTCAGTTTCATCGCCTCGATGATCTCGTCCTCGGACGCGGTCAGGATATCGGTCACATGGTGGCTGACAAAATGCCAGGTGTTTTCCTTGAGTGGCACCTTGAGCCCGTCGGCGATGGTATCGGGCGCGTCATCGGCAATGATATGCCCGGCCTTGAAGCTGCGATAGGCGTCATCGGCCTGTTCGGGTTCGGCGGCGTAGATCTGCACCTTGGGCGCGAGAGTGGAAAGCGTCAGACAGGTGCCCGAAATCATGCCGCCCCCGCCGATGGGGGCAATCACCGCATCCAGGTTCTCAACCTGTTCCATCAATTCCTTGGAACAGGTGCCTTGCCCTGCGATCACGCGTGGGTCGTTGTAGGGATGCACGAAATCTGCGCCGGTTGCGGCATGGACCTCGGCAAAGACCGCCTCTCGGCTGGTGGTCGAGGGTTCGCATTCGGTGATGATGCCGCCGTAGCCGTGCACGGCATCCTTTTTCGCCTGCGGCGCGGTGCGGGGCATGACCACATGACAGGGAATGCCACGACGCCCAGCCGCATAAGACAGCGACAGCGCATGGTTGCCTGAGGAATGCGTTGCCACGCCTTTGGCGGCGATGTCGTCGGACAGGCCAAAAACCGCATTGCTGGCACCGCGCACCTTGAAGGCGCCGGCCTTCTGAAAGTTCTCGCATTTGAAGAACAGCTCGGCCCCGGTCAGAGCGTTCAGGTAGGACGAGGTGAGGACCGGCGTGCGGTGGATGTAGGGGCGGATCCGCTCATGCGCGGCCAGCATGTCGTCGTAGCTTGGCAGGTGAGAGGGGGTATCCTTCATGCAGCTTGCTCCCTGGCTGTGGTGGTTCCCTTGCGATAGACGCCTTGTGCCGCAGCGACGCCCGAGCCCAGTGTAATGGGCAGACCCAGATCCACCATCACCATTTCCGCGGTGGCAATGCCCGACAGCGCCATGGCGTCGGTCAGCATCCCCAGGTGGCCGATGCGGAACACCTTGCCCGCAACGTCGCCCAGTCCGGTGCCAAAGGCCATGCCGTATTCAAGCGATGCGCGTTCGACGATCAGCGAGGCATCGAACCCCTCGGGTGTGCGGATCGCGGTGACGGTGTTGGAATAAAGGTCCGGCGACACGGCGCAGGGCGTCATGCCCCAGGCCCGGACGGCTGCGCGCACGCCGTCAGCGATGCGGGCGTGACGGGCAAATACGTTGTCCAGCCC
>JAGXGV010000099.1 GCA_024636635.1 Puniceibacterium sp. | reverse complement strand
TCGGCAGCGTCAGATGTGTATAAGAGACAGAACAGGCCGTGAATGTGCTGCGGCACCGGCTGGTTCGGTTCCATACCCTCGACCGTGATGGACACGTTCAGATATTGTTCACCGGTTTCTTCGGGTGCGCCGATGGCGAGGATCGCCGATCCGTTCACGCCCGAGTTGTTGAGCGCGCCGAAATCGACGGCAAAGGTTGATTCCGCTCCGTTCAGGAAAGTTTCAAACGAGGTGTAATTGTCAGCCAGATGGGCCATGGTCGCTCCCTACTTTGATAAAGTCGTACAAGCAGCCACGCAAAGCGGCGGGCAGGAGTTTCAGCCTTGGTGAAATAAACGGAGGAAACTTGGTCAACATGTTGAAGTGAGGTTGTTTTTTTATGAGCCCAAAGTGTGGTCTGCACGGATGCGGCGCCGTATCTGGTGGGCACGCAGTCCGGGTCGCCCGGCCCGGTGCGGTCTGGGCGGCCGGGATCAGCGGGGCGGTGAGCGGCCCCGGACCACCGGCGTCAGGTCACGGAGTCAGGGATTTTCCTGAGCCGCCGCCATGCCGGTTGCCTGCGGCGGGCGCAAGTTCGCGGGCAAGGCTGATAAAGACGTCGCCGATCATGCCTTGGGCAATGTCGCGGGTTTTCTTGGCGCGCAGGTTGCGCGCCAGCGCCGAGCCTTTTTGCGCGACATCTTCGGCAAGGATCAGCAACGTCATTTCGCGCAGGCGATGGCCTATCTGGTCCGCGCTGTCTGGGTCCATGCGCGCCGATATCACCTCGGGCACCGGGCAGCGGGACAGGATATCGCGCATCACGGGCCCATACCGCGATGTTTCCGCCCGGGCCAGACAGACATCCGTTGCCTCGGACAGGCCCGCGTGAAAGTCCTGCAGCGGACAGGGCGCCGACTGGGACGAGAATCCAAGCTGCCGTTCGAAGGTCAGAGCGGCGGGGTCACCCGACCCGTATTCCAGCACCAGCCCGTCAAGCGCCAGCGCGATGGGCCGGGACGTGCCAAGTGCCGCATGCAGGCCGATGGTGCCATCGAACAGGACAAGCTGGGTCAGATCGCTCGACGCAACCTCGTACGAGATTCGCGATATGCCGTTCTGACGCCCGCCCTTGTAGCTGAGCGAGAGGCGGGCGCTACCATCGTCCCGCAAGTCCATGATGAAATTCCTGATCAGCATGGCGGCGGTATACGCCATCCGGTGGGGGCTTCAAGGACTTCGGCAGACGTTTTGGCGGGACCGTGCTGACGGAGCGTGCTGACGGACAGTGCGGTCGGACAGTGCGGTCGGACCGTGCTGACGGTCCGGGGGGCGCATTACGTCGCATGTCGATCTGCGAAGGACAGCATGACGGGGCGCGCGGGACAGGAGGATTTCGTGTTCAACAGCTTGCGCGATGGCAATGCCGACGTGATCACCGACTTCGAGGTCGGGCATGGCCGGTCTGAGCGCGTGAACCCGTGCCTGTCCGCGCAGGGAACGGTTTCGTCCGACGGGGCGAACGGCTATACGCTTGCTTGGGGCAGAAAACAGGAGAAAGCGATGCGCAAAGCCAATCTAGTCGCGCTGGCGGCAGTTGTGTCGGGGGCGGTACTGAGTGGTCAACCGGCGGCGGCGGCGTCGCTGGGCCGCTACGAGGTGACCGGCGTCAAGGGCGAGGACATGCTGAAGATGCGCGCGGGGCCGGGGACCGGCTATATCGTGATCGTCGGCCTTCCGAACGGCACGGTCCTGCGGGTCGACAGCTGCACGCAGACCGGTGGCACGCGCTGGTGCGCGGTTGCGCTGGACCGCGCGCCCGGGCTGAAGGGATACGTGTCCTGGGCCTATCTGCAAAAGCGCTGATGCGGGCGATGCCGTCTGCATCCTGAAGTGCCGGGCTGGGCAAGACCTGATCCGGATCGGTCTGCACCGTTGCGACGGCAGGGGCAGGCGACAGGTGCGGGACCGATAAGGGTCCGTCGCGTCCGCCTGTCCGGATCTGCGCGGCCCGGCGCGGCCCCACATTTCAGCGGTGCAGATGCAGCGATTGAAGCCCGTGGAAATGGTAGGTGTTCGCGTAGCGCGGCGGTGCGGCAAGCCGCAGACCCGGCATCCGTTCGAACAGGACCGGCAGGGCGATCTGAAGTTCCAGCCGGGCCAGCGGGGCGCCAACGCAGAAATGCAGTCCGCCGCCAAAGCTGGTGTTCTGCACGACCTTTCGGTCCGGATCGAAGCGGTCTGGATCGTTCCAGACGGCCGCATCCCGATTGGCAGAGGCAAGCAGCAGGGCCACCGTTTCCCCCCGCTGGAAGCTGTGGCCGAAGAGCGTGACCTTTTCATAGGCGATGCGGGTGAAGATGTGCAGCGGCGGGTCAAGGCGCAGGATCTCTTCGGTGACGCCTTGGGCGTTTGCGCGGGTCGGGATCACGCCGCTGCGCAGCAACGCGGCGACACCATTGCCCAGCGTATGTACCGTCGCCTCGTGGCCGGCGTTCAGCAGCAGGATGCAGGTCGAAATCAGCTCGTCCGTGGTCAGCGTCTCGCTCGATTCCTCTGCGGCGATCAGGTGGGTGAGCAGATCGTCGCGCGGATCGGACCGGCGGGCGTCGATGTAGGCGCGCAGGAAGGTCGCGAATTCACCGGCGGCCCGGGCGGCGGCGTCTTCGGTCGCGCGGTAGCGTCCGGCCTGATACATCGCCACCATGGCATTGGACCAGGCCAGAAGCTGGTCGGCATGACGGTCGGGCACGCCAAGCAGCCGGGCGATGATGATGACCGGCAGTTTCTGCGCGAACTGCGGCAGCAGGTCGAAGGTCCTGACCGCGGTCATGGAGTCGATCAGCTGATGGCTCAGCGTCTCGATCTCTGGCCCGAGTGCTGCGATCCGGCGCGAGGTGAAGGCGCGCAGCACGAGCCCGCGCAGCCGGGTGTGGCGGGGCGGTTCGAGTTCCAGCATCGAGTGATCCTCGATCGCCTGGAACGGTGCGAGGTGGTCAGGCACCGGCGGCGCGAGGTCGGCCGGGATTTCACGGCCGAAGCGGCGGTCGCGCAGGATGGCATGGACCGCGCGGTGGCTGACGGCGCAGGCGCGGTCATAGTCGCGCCACCAGACCAGATCCCCGGCCGCCCGCATTCGGGCATAAAGCGGGTAGGGGTCCTGGGCAAAGGCGGGGTCGGTCGGGACCTGATCGAAGTGCAACATGGTCTTCGCATGGCGTTTGCCGCTGGTCTTTGCAAGGGCGCTTTTGCTAAGCAGGGACATGCGCCGCCTGCTGTCGTCCCGTTCCGCGCTGATCGCGCTGTACCTTGCCGCCGTCCTGGGGCTCACGGCGGGCGTCTGGGCCTATGGTTACGGTCAGGCGCTGGATCAGGTGGCGGCGCGGGGGCGGTCCGACCTTGAACTGGCCGCTGACCGGCTGGTCACGCAATTGCAGCGCTACCGCGAATTTGCCGTGCTGATGGCGCGTCATCCGACGCTGGACGCGCTGCATGACGGCGGCGACCGGACGCGGGCCGAGGCGGTGCTGCTGGCCGCGGCGGACAAGACCGGCACGCTGGAGGCGCTTTATGCCGATCCGCAGGGCCGGGTGCTGGCGGCGTCTGACGGGACGGCGGGACGTTACCGGGACAGGTCCGCGGGATCTGGCCGGGTCGGCTCCGAGGGATCTGGCCGGGACGCCGCATTTCCGCCGCGCGCTTCAGGGCGCGCTGGGGGTGTCGCTGGGCGTGTCCGGCGGGCAGCGGCTGATTTCCTTTGCCGCGCCGAACTTTGGCGCCACCGGCAAGGTGCGCGGGGTGCTGGTGGCGGTGGTCGATGTGGTCGAGCTTGAGCAGGACTGGCGCGGCACATTGCCGACGGTCTATTTCACCGATGCCGGGGGGCAGGTTTTCATCACCAACCGGTCCGAGCTGCTGTTCTGGAAGCGGGCCGGAGAGGGCGCGATGATGGCGCCCGGCGGCGCGCGCTACGGCGTGGCGGTGCGGCATGTGTCCGGGCAGGAGATCTGGCAGCAGGATTGGAGCCCCTATGTGCCGCAGCGCGCGCTTTACCTTGCGACGCCGCTGCCGGTGATCGGCATGGATGGCGTGGCGCTGATCGACGAGGCGCCGGCGCGGCGGCTTGCGGCGTTGCAGGCGGCGGTTGTGACGGCGGTCTGCCTGTTCCTGGGGGCGCTGCTGTTTCTGGCGACCGAACGTCGGCGCACGCTGGCGCTGGCCAATGCCGTGCTTGAGGAACGGGTGGGCGCCCGGACCCGGGCCCTGTCCGAGACCAATGCGGCGCTGCGCCGCGAGGTGCGGGAACGCGAGGAGGCCGAGGAGGCGCTGCGCCGTGCGCAGGCGGAACTGGTGCAGGCGGGCAAGCTGAGCGCGCTGGGGCAGATGTCGGCGGGCATCAGCCACGAGCTGAACCAGCCGCTGATGGCGATCCGTTCCTATGCCGAGAACGGCGTGGCCTTTCTGGACCGCCAGCGCCCCGAGAAGGCTGGCGAGGCGCTGGGGCGGATTTCCGAGATGGCGCAGCGCATGGCGCGGATCATCCGTAACCTGCGCGCCTTTGCCCGGCAGGAAAGCGCGCCGGTGACGCGGGTGGATCTGGGGGTTGTGTTGCAATCGGCGGTGGAACTGACCGAGGCGCGGCGCGAAAAGGCCGGCGTGTCGCTGGTGTGGGACCGTCCGCGCGCGCCGGTCTGGGTGCGCGGCGGCGAGGTGCGGCTGGGGCAGGTCTTTGTCAATCTCATCACCAATGCGGCCGATGCGATGGAGGGTGCGGCGGTGCGCCGACTTGAGATCGCCGTGACCGGCGGTGTGCCCCTGACCGTGACCTTTCGCGACACCGGGCCGGGCATCGAGGAGCCCGAGCGGATCTTTGACCCGTTCTACACCACCAAGGCCGTGGCCGGCGGTGACGGCATGGGGCTGGGGTTGTCGATCAGCTATGGTCTTGTGCAGAGTTTCGGCGGCACGATCCTGGGGGCCAATGCGCCGGGGGGCGGGGCGGTGTTCACCGTGGCGCTGGAACGCTGGGTCGAGGAGGTCGCGGCGTGAGGGTATGGATGACATGTGACGCTCGGGCTGGCGCCCATCGCCCCACCCGCCATCCCGCAGAGGGTTGGCAATGATCCGGCGGGTGTTGCTGGTGGATGACGATGCGGCGGTGCGCGACGCCCTGTGCCAGACGCTGGAACTGGCCGGGATGGAGGCGATTGCCGCCGGGTCGTTCATCGAGGCCAAGGACCATATCTCGGTCGCTTTCGCCGGGGTGATCGTGTCGGATCTGCGTATGCCGGGGCGGGACGGGTTTCACCTGCTGGACCATGCCCGCGCGGCGGATCCGGACCTGCCGGTGATCCTGCTGACCGGGGAGGGCGACATCCCGATGGCGGTGCGGGCGATGGCGGCGGGCGCGTTCGATTTTCTGGAAAAGCCCTGTGCCCCCGGCGATCTGACTGCGGTGATCGAGCGGGCGTTGCGCACCCGGGCACTGGTGCTGGAAAACCGGCGGCTGAAGGTGCAGCTTGAGACCGGGGATGCGGCGGCGCGCCTGGTGTTCGGCAATTCGGCGCTGGCCGAGGGGCTTCGGTCCACCGTGCGCGCGGCGGCCAGGGCCGGGACCGAGGTGCTGGTCAGCGGCGCGCCCGGCACCGGTATTTCCAAGATCGCCGAGGTGGTGCACCTGTGTTCGCCCCGCGCCAAGGGGCCGTTCGAAAAGCGCGCCTCGGCCGGGTTGTCGCGCGACATGCTGGACGAGATCTGGCGCGCCTGCGGGCCGGGCACCCTGTTCCTTGACGATATCGGCGCCTTGCCGATGGACACGCAGCTGGCATTGGTCGATGCGCTGGACCGCGCGCAGGGCGGTGTTGGCGCGCGGCTGATCGCCGGAAGCACCCAGGATCTGGGCGCGATGGCCGACAAGGGGCGGCTGAGCGCCGAGTTGTTCTATCGGTTGCAGGTGATGAGTGTGCGCATTCCGTCGCTGTCCGAGCGGCCCGAGGACATTCCCGTGCTGTTCCGCCACTATGTTGCCCAGGCGAGCGAGCAGGCGGGTCTGCGCCCGCCCGAGATAACACCGGACGTGGTTGCCGAACTCATGGCGCAGGACTGGCCCGGCAATGCCCGGGCGCTGATGTCGGCGGCGATGCGTTTTGCACTGGGACTGCATGAGGCCGAACGGCCGGATGCCGGGATGGGGCTGGTCGAGCAAATGGCCCAGGTCGAGCGGTCGCTGCTGACCGAGGCGCTGCGCCGCGCGCAGGGGCAGGCCAGTGCCGCCGCCGCGGCGCTGCGGCTGCCGCGCAAGACCTTTTATGACAAGCTGGCGAAATACGGGCTGAAACCGGACGCATTCCGATAGTGGCGGATCGGCCTGTCCGGTCTTGCGGATGTGTCGGCACGCCCAAGTCCGGTGAGTCGGCTTTGTGCGGTTTTTCGCACGGTGGGCGCTAACTGTTGTGCGGAAATCCGCACGGTGGGCGCTAACTGTTGTGCGGAAATCCGCACGGCTGCTGGCGGAAGGTTGGCCAGAAGCCATTCGACACCTGATTAAATCACGTATTTGCAATGGCTTGCGGGGCGACATGCCCGGCACCTTCGCAAACGCTTGATACGGTGGCGTCGGCGCGGTCTTCTGTGGGCATCTGCACGCCTCGGGGAGTGGCGTCCAGGACTCAGAAAATCAGAATGTTCCGGGAGGACACCGATGAATAAGTATCTCATGACCGCAGCCGCAGTGATGGCACTGGGCGCCACCGCACAGACCGCCGCCGCAGCCTGCGAGAGTGGCGAAATGGTGATCAAGTTCAGCCATGTCACCAACACCGACAAGCATCCCAAGGGCATCGCGGCCAGTCTGCTTCAGCAGCGTGTGAATGACGAGATGAACGGCACGGCCTGCATGGAGGTGTTCCCGAACTCCACGCTTTATACCGACGAGCAGGTGATCGAGGCGATGTTGCGCGGTGACGTGCAACTGGCCGCCCCGTCGCTGTCGCTGTTTGAATCCATCACCAAGGCCTATCGCCTGTTCGACCTGCCGTTCATGTTCGAGGATGTCGCTGCCGTCGACGCCTTCCAGGCGTCGGACACGGGTCAGGAAATGCTTGATTCCATGCAGCGCCGCGGCCTGCAGGGTCTGGGGTTCTGGCACAACGGCATGAAGCAGTTCAGCGCCAACAAGCCGCTGATCGAGCCGTCGGATGCCGAAGGTCTCAAGTTCCGGGTGCAGCCTTCGGACGTGCTGGTTGCGCAGATGAACGCGCTGGGTGCATCACCCCAGCCGATGGCCTTTGCCGAAGTCTATGGCGCATTGCAGACCGGTGTCGTCGACGGGCAGGAGAACACCTGGTCCAACATCTACGGCCAGAAGTTCTTCGAGGTCCAGGACGGC
>JAGXGV010000098.1 GCA_024636635.1 Puniceibacterium sp. | reverse complement strand
GTGAAGGACAGCGTTTGATCTTGCTCTCTGCGTAGCCGCGCAAGGGCCGCGCCAAGGTCAAGGCGCAGCGCCGCGTCGGCGGGACGCCGGGCCGGGCGGGGGCGATTGCGGCACGTCCCGGGGTAAACGATGCCATCCGGACCGCTGAGCGGTGCAGACCCTTCCTGCGGTGCGCTTGCGGCTTCGGCAATGTCGCGGCGCGTGCAGCCACAGGGATAAAGGAGTCCTTGCGACCACAAAGTGTCCAGCGCGTCTGAATAGATGTCCAGTCGGTCGGACTGGCGCAGGGGGTCAGCGTCCCAGCGCAGCCCGAGCCAGGTCAGATCCTCGAAGATCTGACGTTCCCATTCCGGTTTGCTGCGGCTCTGGTCGATGTCTTCCAGTCTGAGCAGGAAAGTGCCGTCCTGCGCCCGTGCCATATCCTGCGCAAGCAACGCGGAATAGGCATGTCCAAGGTGCAGCGGCCCAGTGGGAGACGGCGCGAAACGAGTGGTGAAAATCAATTTTTTTCAAGTATGTAGACTGTGGACTTAAGGTCGATGCCGGGCAGGTGCGTGCCATGTTTGGCATGCAGGAGCGTCGCGTGTCCGGTGTCGAGCTGTTCGTTCAAGAAGGCCATGGTGCCGCGTCGCTTGCGGGCATGATCGTTGAGGGAGAACACCAGCTTGCCGCCCCGGACGAGTGTCGACATCATCGGCCCGATCAGGCTGACAGGTGCGCAATTGCTGCCCAATACTCCGATTGCGGTGATCGCGGCATAGGCGCCTGATGTCAGACCGGTCGCGGCGTCCGGTGTTACAAGCG
Source organism: Puniceibacterium sp. (assembly GCA_024636635.1). Lineage (GTDB taxonomy): Bacteria > Pseudomonadota > Alphaproteobacteria > Rhodobacterales > Rhodobacteraceae > Puniceibacterium. The sequence continues at coordinate 35,618 of JAGXGV010000098.1, read as the reverse complement.
ACAGATTGCGGTAGAGGTCCTTCTTGTCCGCAATGGCAAGCATCTCGGGCGACACATCGCACCCGTCGATCACCTCAAAGCCCTCATACTTTAATGCCCGACCGCAAAGCCCTGTTCCGCAACCGAAATCCAGTATTGGCGCTTCGCCGTCAGGCATGTGTTTCGCCAGAGCCCGTGCCGCACGTACCGGTGTCGCATACCCGTTCTGGGTGGTCTCGGCATCGTAGCTATGGGACCAGGTATCGTAGAGTACCCTCAGTTCTTCGGGGGTCATCGTGTCGTGGACCTTGTCGAGGAATGTCTCTGCCATAGACAGAGTTAATCATTCCGCCGCCTCCGCGTCCAGCCTCTGGCTGTCCAGCCAGTCGGTCCAGGCTGCCTTGGCGCGATCTGTATACCCTTTGTAGCGCGTGACGCGCCCACGCCGCCCGCCTTTCACGCCATCCAGTGGGCGAAACAGCCCGAAATTGACGTTCATCGGCTGAAAGGTCTTCGCCTCGGCCCCGCCGGTGATGTGATGTACCAGCGCACCGTGGGCGCTGTCCTGCGGCACCTCGGGCAGCGTCATGCCAAGCATCTCGGCTGCGGCAAGCCGACCGGCCAGAAGCCCCATGGCAGCGGATTCAACATAGCCCTCGACCCCGGTGATCTGGCCCGCAAACCGGATGTTGGGCTTTGATTTCAGGCGCATCTGGCGATCAAGAAGGGTCGGCGCGTTCAGAAAGGTGTTGCGATGAATGCCGCCCAGCCGTGCAAACTGAGCGTTTTCCAGCCCCGGAATCATGCGCAGGACCTCTTTCTGCGCGCCGTATTTCATCTTGGTCTGGAAGCCAACGATGTTGAAAAGCGTGCCAAGCGCATTGTCCCGGCGCAGTTGCACGACCGCATGGGCCTTGATCTCCGGCTGGTGCGGATTGGTCAGGCCGACCGGTTTCATCGGGCCGTGCCGCAGGGTTTCGCGGCCACGTTCTGCCATCACCTCGATGGGCAGGCAGCCGTCGAAATAGCCGGCGGTTTCGCCTTCGTGGAACACGGTTTTTTCCGCGGCCAGCAGAGCATCAATGAACGCCTCGTAAGTCTCTTTGTCCATTGGACAATTCAGGTAGGCCCGTTGCTCTTCGACCGTTTCGCCCTTGTCATAGCGCGACTGCATCCAGGCTTTGGACATGTCGATGCTGTCGGCATGGACAATCGGCGCGATGGCGTCAAAAAAGGCAAGCGCCTCTGTCCCGGTTTCGGCCTGGATGGCAGCCCCCAGCCCTTGGGAGGTCAGAGGCCCCGTCGCGACGATCCATTGGCCGTCGTCAGGAAGTTCCGAGATTTCCTCGTTGGAAATCCGTATGTTGGGGTGCGCGGTCAGTCTGGCCGTAATCGTTTCGGCAAACGCCTCGCGGTCGACGGCAAGGGCGCCACCGGCAGGCAGGCGGTGATCGTGCGCCGTATTGATGACCAGTCCGTCGGCCACGCGCATTTCCCAGTGCAGCAGCCCCACGGCATTCTGTTCGGAATCATCCGAGCGGAATGAGTTGGAGCAGACCATTTCCCCAAGATTTTCAGTCTTGTGCGCAAAGGTCTTCACCTTTGGGCGCATCTCGTGGATTACCACGGGAATGCCGCGGTTCGCCGCTTGCCAGGCTGCTTCGGACCCGGCCATGCCGCCGCCGATGATGTGGAGTTCTTGTGTCATGGTTGCCATTTATGCACTTTGGCATCCGTTGTCACGGGGGATGCGAAGTGCCTGCCGCGCAAAATTCACCATGCTCGATGCTTTTTGATCCGTTTCACGATCATGGCTGAGACCAGTCTGGATCGCGTTTTTCGTGGAAGGCGGCAATGCCTTCGGCCGTCTGGTGGTCGAGCATGTTGTGCATAATGACCTCTCCGGTATGTGCATAGGCACGGTCCAGCGGCATCTGGATCTGGTCGTAGAAGGCCCGCTTGCCGGTGGTGACGGCCGAACCCAGCTTGGCGGCGATGGTCCGGGCAAGGCTCATGGCCTCGTCCTCGAGGTTTTCCGGTGCCACGACGCGGTTGACCAGCCCAAGTTCGGCGGCGCGATCCGCGTCGATGAACGCACCGGTGATCAGCATCTCGAAGGCGTGCTTGCGCGGGATATTGCGTGTCAGGGCCACCATGGGGGTCGAGCAGAACAGGCCGATGTTGACGCAATTGACGCCAAAACGCGTCCCGGTCGCGGCAACGGCAAGATCGCAGGACGCGACAAGCTGGCAACCCGCTGCGGTGGCAATGCCGTGAACCTGCGCGATGACCGGTTGCGGCAGTCGCGGCAGGGTCTGCATCAGGGTGGCACAACGCCCGAAAAGGTCCTTGAAGGCCGCGGCACCTGCGTCGGGGGCGTTCCGGGCCTCGGTCATCTCCTTCAGGTCATGTCCGGCACAGAAGGAGTCAGATGCCGGACGGCGCCGGTGTCTGTACGGGTCACGATTGGCATCTTGTCCTCCCTCACGGTTGGCGTCAGCTTAGCCGGACAGGTCGGGGGAGGACAAGAATGGCGCTGAAGCTGACAGCCGCGGAGATAGGGCCGTTTCTGGACGAGGTGTTTCCGCAGGTCAAAGGCATGTTCGGGATCGACCGGCTGGACGAGGATCTGCTGGTGATGCGGCTTTTTGTCAGTGACGCGCATCTGCGTCCGGGCGGCACGGTGTCGGGCCCGTCGATGTTTGCACTTGCCGATGTGGCGGCCTATGTGGCGACGATGGCGCGGATCGGACGGCAGGCGCTGGCCGTGACGACCAACTGCTCGATCGACTTCATGCGCAAGCCTGCTTCGGGCAAGGATCTGCTGGCGCAATGCCGGGTGCTCAAGCTGGGCCGGGCGCTGTCCGTCTGTGATGTATTGCTGTTTTCCGAAGGCGGCGACGCGCCGGTGGCGCGCGCCTCGCTGACCTATTCGCTTCCCCCGCGGAACTGATCGCTGGTGCGGGCAGCGCCCGCACTCCGAGCGAGCAAAGACGGGCTGCGTTTGTCATTGCGTCGCGCATGTCAGGGTGTCAGGTGGTCACCGAATGGCAACCGCATCGGATTGATCAGGTCCGGGGCGGAGACTGCAGTCTTTGTGCAGCAGCCACCGGACACCTTCGGCCCGACACGGCAGGCGGGACACGTTGTCCCGCGCCCCTTCCGGTGCTGGTATCCCGACCTATATTATCTTACGAGACGACAGCAACCGGGGCCTCAGCCACCGGGGAGGGAACCACATGCACAGGATCGCGCTGCCCGAACGGGCGGACTGGAGGACGCTGGCGCAGGACGTCGGCTTTACCTTTGCGGACATGCATGGCGAACCCTACTGGGACGAAACATCGGCCTATCGGTTCACCCTGCGCCAGATCGAGGACAATCTCGAGGATCCCGCGACCGAACTTCATGCCATGTGCCGCGAGGCCACAGGGCGGATCGTGCAGAGCGAGGAACTTCTGGACCGCCTCGGCATTCCAGCCGCCTACCACGATCTTGTTGCCGACAGCTGGACACGCGGGCAGCCAGAGGTCTATGGCCGCTTCGATCTGGTCTATGACGGCGCCGGCCCGGCAAAGTTGCTGGAATATAATGCTGACACGCCGACCTCGCTTTACGAGACCGCGTCGTTCCAGTGGAGCTGGCTCGAGGGGCAGATCGCTGCCGGTGTGCTGCGCGACGGCGACGACCAGTTTAACGGGCTGCACGAGGCACTGGTCGAACGGTTCCGCGCCCTGTTCCCGCCCGATACGGATCTGCATTTCGCCGCCCACACCGCCAGCGCAGAGGATTATGCCACGGTCGAGGCGATGGGCTGGGCCGCGCGCGAGGCGGGACTGGGGGCGCATTACACCGACCTGGCAAAGATCGGCCTCAGTGCCGATGGCCAGTTCCTCGATGACGAGGACCGCGTGATCGCCACCCTGTTCAAGCTCTACCCTTGGGAAGATCTTTTGCAGGACGACTATGCGGCGCATATCGTCGGCTCGGGCTGTATGATGCTAGAACCCGCGTGGAAGGCGGTTCTGTCCAACAAGGGACTGCTGCCGGTGCTCTGGGAAATGTTCGAGGGCCACCCCAACCTGCTTCCGGCCTTTTTTGAATCCGACATTGCCGACACGCTCGCCGGGCGCGGCTCTGCCACAGGTTCCGTGGCCGCATCCTTTGATCGCGCACGCGCAGACCTCGAACGCGGCCATGTCACCAAGCCGCTGTTCTCGCGCGAAGGCGCGTCGATCCGTATCGTCGAGAACGGGCAGGTGACACTTGCCTCGGACGATGACAGCTACGGTCGACACCCCCGAATCGTGCAGGGCTATGTGCCGCTGCCGGAATTCGACGGCTTCCATCCCATCATCGGTGCCTGGATCGTGGGTCAGACCTGCGCCGGCATCGGCATCCGCGAGGACCGCTCGCGCATCACCCAGGACCTGTCGCGCTTCAAGCCGCATTTCATCCGGGACTGACCCGAGGAGAGCCCCCCTATGACATCCCCCATCGCATCCCCAAAGCCCCATTCCAAGCCGCACGCGACCAGAAAGCGTTCCAGAACCGTGGCCCTCTGCATTCTTGGCGCCACCGCCTTTACCCTTGCCGGCTGTCGCGAGGAACAGGTGGACGCCCAGGCCTTTCCCGATATCCAGTCCTGCAAGGATGCCTCGGCCCAGGATGGCCTGTTCTCGGTGGCGGAATGTGACGAAGCCTTCGCCGAGGCGCAGACTCTGCACGTGGAATCCGCGCCGCGTTACGACAGTGTGGAGGTCTGCGAGGAACAGCACGGCGAAGGCGCCTGCGGCTCGGAAGAGCAGGTCGCGAATGGCGGTTCGGGCAGCATCTTCATGCCGCTTCTGGCGGGCTACCTGATCGGCAACATGCTGGGCGGACGCAGCGGAATGGCGGCCGCGCAACCGCTCTACCGCAACGCGGGTGGCGGCTTTACCGATGCGGCACGTTCCAACACATATTCCAGCAATGTCGGCAAGGCCAAGCTGGGCAGCTCGTTCTTTTCGAAGCCGACGCCAACTGTGGGCAAAGCCCCGATGAGCCGCGCCGCTGCCATGTCTCGCGGCGGCTTTGGCAGTTCGGGGGCGTCGCGCGGGATGTTCGGCGGCTGAGTCTGCTTTCGGCACAGATCCGCGCAGGCAGCCAAGGGCATGACGCGTTTCATGGGAGTCACTTGAACGCGACACGCTCTGGCAGGCACATATAGGTCATGTCGAAGAAAACTCTGAACGCCGCCAACCTCTCCACACTCGGGGCCGACCGACTGGCCGCCCTGCTGATCGAGGTGTCCCGGGGCAGCGCAGAGATCAAGCGCCGCTTGAGGCTGGAACTGGCCGACAGTCTGGGACCGCATGAGCTTGCCAGCGATGTGCGCAAGCGTCTGGTCAGCCTGCGCAGGTCCACAAGCCGCGTGAGCTGGCGCAAGCGGCCTGCCTTTGTGCGCGATCTGGCCACGCAGGCCGACATGATTACCGCACGGATCGCCCCCGAGGATGCCGCGCTGGGGTTCGATCTTGTGTGGGACTTCCTGGATCTGGCGCCCTCGGTCTATCGGCGCGTCGATGACGGCCGGGGCGAGGTGGGTGAGGTGTTCCGAACCGTGCGCGCCCAAATGGGCGATATCGCCCTGCGGGCAAATCCCGATCCGCGGGCGCTGGCCGAACGTGTGTGGGACGCGGTTCAGGGCGATGGATACGGTGCCTTTGACGGTCTGATCGCCCTGCTTGCCCCAACTTTGGGCGCGACGGGATTGACCCACCTGCGCGCTCTGGTCGAGACGCATGTGCGCGCACCTTTGCCCGAACCAGAGGAAACCCATACCGGGCTGCGTTTTTTAAGGGACTTGCAGGGTGCAGGGGACAATTACCGGGCTGCGCAGAAGGCGCGGCTTGTGCGCACCACTCTCCAGCAGATCGCCGAGGCGCAGGGCGATACCGATGCCTATATCGCCCAGTATTCTGATCGTGACCTGTCGCATCCGCGCATCGCCGCCGATGCTGCGCGCCGCCTGCTGGCCGAGGGGCGCGCGCAAGAGGCGTTGGACCTGCTGGGACCGGCGGACGGGCAGGGTGACGCAGACTGGGATCTCGCCCATGTGGATGCCCTGATCGCACTGGGGCGGACAGAGACAGCGCAGGCACACCGCTGGCGCGTGTTCAGCGACACGCTCGATGACCGTGTGTTGCGCGCCTATCTGAAAATGCTGCCGGATTTTGAGGATATCGAGGCCGAGGATCGTGCCCGGGTCCATGCCCTCACCCATCCAGATGTGCATACGGCGCTGGTGTTCCTTCTGAACTGGCCCGACCCGGTCAGCGCGGCGCGTCTGGTCCAGACCCGGACGGCCGAACTGAATGGCGACCTCTACGCGGTTCTTACCCCCGCCGCCGGGGCGCTGCGCGATCGCCATCCGCTGGCAGCGGTGCTCTGCCTGCGGGCGATGATCGACTTTGCCCTGACCCACGGGCGGACGGGGCGGTATGGGCATGCGGCGGATCACCTGATGGATTGTGCTGCGCTGGACGGGGACATCCCGGATTATGGCCCGATCCCGACACATCTGCGCTATGTCGAAGCTCTGCGCGCCCGACACGAGCGAAAGGCCGCGTTCTGGAGACGCCTCGCCTGAAGCGCAAAATTGTCGTACGACAATTTTGCAGGCCGGTGTCGGGGCAGGCGCGTGATGCGTCATGTTTTGCGCAAAAATTGTCGTACGACAATTTTTTCTGCCCCGCCATACGTCCTTCGGATCAGGACGTGCTGGCCAAAAGGCTTGCGTTGCCTCCCGCCGCAGTGGTGTCGATGCAGAGGTGCCGCTCGATCACATATCGCTCGGGCGCGATCACTTCGGTTACCAGAGGCAGGATCGCGCCCTTCCTCTGCGCCAGGGCCATGCGCAGGCGCCGCGTCCAGTCCGATGCCCCTGCCGCCGAAACGACCGCGACACCTTGCAGGGATTCGAGCATGGCAGCATCCACCGTACCGTCAAGCGACGCTACGGGCGCCCCGGTTGCAGCCATCGCCGCCGCCATTGGGGACGCCCCCGGCACGGCGATCACTGCGCCGCATCCGGCGCCCAGCGCCTGGACCGCTTGTGCCACCGCGATCTCTTCGGTGGGACCAAGGCACAGGGTCAGTCCCTTGGGGTACATCCGCAGGCGATTGCTTTCCCCGGTCGGGCCGGGCAGGGTCTGGGGCGACATGTCGAAGGCTGCGGTTTCCGCCAGCGCGCGGCGCACCGTGCCCCTTGTTCCGCTCAGCGCGTTGCGCAGCACGGTGACCCTGTCGGACCGCGCGGCCCAGTTGCGCGCGTCGATCTTGGCGATGGCGGCCTCGAGCGCGCCCTTGTCCAGCACTTTGCCCGTGGGTGTGGCAAGCACCTTGGGCTGTTCCGTGCGCCGGAACCGGGTGAGGTATAGCGGTCCGCCCGCCTTTGGCCCGGTGCCTGACAGGCCCTCGCCGCCAAAGGGCTGGCTTCCAACGATGGCGCCGATCTGATTGCGGTTGACGTAGGTATTGCCGACGTGAATGCGCTCTACGATCTGCTGCACGCGATCGTCGATCCGGGTGTGCAGTCCAAAGGTCAGGCCGTATTCGCGGGCGTTGATCGCATCGACTACCCGGTCGATGTCGCGCGCCTTGAAGGTCGCCACATGCAGCACGGGGCCAAAGATCTCGCGCTCCATGTCGGCAATGCCCTTCACCCTGACCACCGCCGGGGTGACAAAGGTGCCGCCCTCGGGCGCCTCAAGCGTCTTGAGCAGCGTGCCCGCCTTCTTGTGCGCGGCCAGGTAGTCCATGATGCCCTGCTGGGCCTCGGCGTCGATCACCGGCGAAACATCCACATCCGTGCGCCACGGATCGCCGATCACCAGCGATTCCATCGCACCGTAAAGCATGTCGATCAGGCGGTCATGCGCCTCTTCCTGCACATAGAGCATGCGCAGGGCCGAACAGCGCTGCCCGGCCGACTGGAACGACGAGAGCAGGATATCGCGCACCGCCTGTTCGGTCAGTGCTGTGGAATCCACGATCATCGCGTTCAGACCGCCGGTTTCGGCGATCAGCGTGGCATCCGGCCCGGCGTTGTCAGCCAGTGCGCGATGGATGATCTGCGCCACCTCGGTGGAGCCGGTGAAACAGACGCCCGCGATGTCAACAGACGAGGTCAGCGGCCCGCCCACGGTCGGACCGTCCCCGGGCAGCAGTTGCAGCGCCGCTTCGGGCAGGCCCGCGTCGCGCATCAGCTGAACCGCGCGGGCGGCGATCATTGGCGTCTGCTCGGCTGGTTTGGCGATCACGGCATTGCCCACGGCCAGTGCCGCAGCGATCTGGCCGGTGAAGATGGCAAGCGGAAAGTTCCACGGGCTGATGCGCACGAACACGCCGCGCGGCGCGCCCGGTTCCTCAGATTCCAGACGCTCGGCCTCGTTGGCATAATAGCGCAGGAAATCCACCGCCTCGCGCACCTCGGCAATGCCGTCGGACAGGGTCTTGCCCGCCTCGCGGGTGGTGATGACAGTGAGTTCGGCGATGTTTTCCTCGTAAAGGTCGGCGACCCGGCGCAGCACACCGGCTCGTTCGGCCACCGGGACAGAGGACCAGACCTTGAACCCAGCAGGGGCGGCATCCAGCGCTGCGGCGACTTCTTCCGGGGTGGCGTCATGTACCGTTCCGACCACGCGGGCGCTGTCGGCGGGCGACACAACCTCGCGCGGCTGGCCCTTTGGAACGTGCTGGCCCACGATCATCGGCCCCGCGGTCCAGGTGGTTTCGGCAAACTCTTCGCGGGCGGCGAGCAGCGGCAGGATCGAAGCCGGTTCGTTGATGCGGAACCCCCTGGAGTTTCGTCGATCCGGCGCGAAGAGTTCGCCGGGGAGGGCGATGCCGGGGTTTGCGATCTGGTCAAGTGCCCTGACTTCGTTCAGCGGGTCGGTCGAGATTCGGGCGGAGGGGATCGAGGTGTCGACGATCTGGTTCACGAAGGAAGAATTCGCGCCGTTTTCCAGCAGGCGACGGACCAGATAGGCCAGCAGGTCGCGGTGCGCGCCCACGGGGGCATAGAGGCGGCAGCGGGTGCCTTCGCTTTCCTTGACGATGCTGTGCAGCGCCTCGCCCATGCCATGCAGGCGCTGGAATTCGAAACTGTCCTTGTCGTTGCCCGCCATGGCGATGACCGCGGCGCAGGTGTGGGCGTTGTGGGTGGCAAATTGCGGATAGATTCTGTCGCGGCGGTCCATCAGCATCTGCGCACAGGCCATATAGGAGGTGTCAGTATTGACCTTGCGGGTGAACACCGGAAACCGTTCGACCCCCATTTCCTGCGCCAGCTTGATTTCGGTGTCCCAATAAGCGCCCTTGACCAGCCGGACCATGATCTTGCGGTCCATGCGTTGTGCCATATCATACAGCGTCTCGATCACCGGCGCGGCGCGGCGACCGTAGGCTTGCACCACGACGCCAAAGCCGTCCCATCCCGCCAGCGCGGGATCGGCCAGCATCGCCTCGATCACATCCAGCGACAGATCAAGGCGGTCCTGCTCCTCTGCGTCGATGTTGAAACCGATACCGGCGCGTGCCGCCTGTTTCACCAGGTCCAGCGCGCGGGGAAGCAGTTCTTTCATCACCGTCGCTTTGTGGGTGTATTCATAGCGTGGATGCAGCGCCGACAGCTTGACCGATATCCCGGGGGAGGAGCGCACATCGCCTTTGGCCTGTTTGGCGATGGCCTTGATGGCCGCCGCATAGGCGGCGTGATAGCGCACGGCATCGGCGTCGGTGCGCGCGGCCTCGCCCAGCATGTCGTAGGAATAGGTATAACCTTTTTTCTCAAGTTCGCGGGCGTTTTTCAGCCCCTCCTCGATGGTCTGGCCCAGCACGAACTGTCGGCCAAGGATCTTCATCGACTGGCCGACGGCGGTGCGCACCACCGGTTCGCCCATACGCTTGACCAGACCGCGCAGCACGCGGGCCGGGGCGCGGGGGTCGTCGTCCAGCACGCGACCCGTCAGCATCAGCGCCCAGGTCGAGGCATTGACCATCGAGGACGAGGAGCGGCCAAGATGTGCGCCCCAGTTGCTTGGGGCGATCTTGTCCTCGATCAGGTCGTCGATGGTTTCGGCATCCGGCACCCGCAACAACGCTTCGGCCAGGCACATGAGCCCCACGCCTTCCTCTGTCGACAGGCCATATTCGGCCAGAAACGCCTCCATCATCGAAGGCGAGGTTTCGCGCCGCACCCGGTCGACATATTGCGCACCGGCGGCAGCCACCTTGGCGCGGTCCTGATCGGACAGCGTGATCCGGGCCATAAGCTCGCGGACCATGTCGGCCTCGTCGGCGGAATAATTCGCGCGAACGCGGGCGCGGGGCGATGTGTCGGGCAGGGTCGCTTTAGGTGCGGCAGAGGTCATGGGAATTCTCCCTTGTCAGAGGTGATAGGCGCCGCAGCAAAGGGGCAGGCGGACGTGCTGCAACGATCGGATGCAACCACGGTAGCCAGAAGCCCTGTGGTTGCAAGCCTTGGTGCGGTCCGCCCCGCAATTGCGGGAACAACGCCTGAAACAGGGGCGCGCAACGGTCGATCTGCATCGAAAATGCCCCGATTTCAGTCCGCGCCGGGTTGGGGCCAGGATGCGGCACCGGGGGAATCGGTGACCAGCGCCTGCGCCAGACTGTCCGCCAGAACCGCGAGCTGCCCGGCCAGCGGTGTCGATCTTCGCCAGACCATGCCCACCGTCCGGCTGGGCTGCGGATCGGCGAAACGCCCGATCACCACGGGGGCGGCGCGTGTTTCGACGGGGATCGCCATTTCAGGCAGCAGCGTGACACCGATCCCGGCCCCCACCATCTGTACCAGCGTCGACAAAGACGACGCATCCAGACCATAGCGCGTGCGCCCCCCGGCGATGTCGCAGAAAGACAGCGCCTGATCGCGGAAACAATGCCCTTCCTCAAGCAGCAGCAGGCGCATTTCGCGCAGGCTCTCGCGGTCGGGCATGGGGCGGTCGGCGTCCGCGCGATGCCGGACGAGGACAAAATTTTCGGTGAACAGCGCGACTTCGCTGAATGACGGTTCGGACACGGGCAGGGCGACAATGGCGGTGTCGATCAGACCTTCCTCGAGTTCCTCGATCAGACGGGGCGTTGTCGTCTCGCGGATGTGGATGTCCAGCGCGGGCCAGTCCCGCGTCAGGCTGCGGATGATCGTCGGCACGAGGTAGGGGGCGATCGTGGGGATCACCCCGATGCGCAGCCGCCCCGACAGACCGCCCTTTGACAGCCGCGCAAGGTCGCCCAACTCGTCCACGCGGCGAAGGATGTCGCGCGCGCGCAACGCGAATTCGCTGCCGAACGGCGTCAGGCGCACCTGCCGGGGTCCGCGTTCGAACAGGGTGACGCCCAGCCCGGCCTCAAGATCGCGGATCTGCACCGACAAGGCGGGTTGCGATATGGCCGAGGCTTCGGCGGCGTGACCGAAATGGCCGTGGCGGGCCAGCGCCTCGAAATAACGCAGCTGTCTCAGGGTCAGGTTCGTCATAACTTCAGATTATCGGCGGCATATGCAAATGCAACTTAAATCAATCGGCGGGACCTGTTATGAAGATGTAGAACGATTCCAGACTGGCGCGCCCCGGTGGGCATGCCACAGGCAAACAGGGAGATCCTCATGGACGGAAATGACGCAAGCGCAGGTAAATGCCCGGTACTGCACGGGGCGACGACCCTGCACACCACCAACCGGACAAGATCGAATCGTGACTGGTGGCCGAACCAGTTGAACCTGAAGATCCTGCACCAGAACCTGCCGCAGATCGACCCGAACGGGCCAGATTTCAACTATGCCGAAGAGTTCAGGAAACTGGATCTGGCCGAGGTCAAGGCCGACCTGACCGCGCTGATGACCGACAGCCAGCCCTGGTGGCCTGCGGATTACGGTCATTACGGCCCGTTCTTCGTGCGCATGGCCTGGCATTCCGCCGGCACCTACCGCACCGCTGACGGGCGCGGCGGTTCAACCTCTGGTTCGCAGAGGTTCGCGCCGCTGAATTCCTGGCCCGACAACGGCAACCTGGACAAGGCGCGCCGCCTGCTGTGGCCGATCAAGCAGAAATACGGCAACAAGCTTAGCTGGGCTGACCTGTTCATCCTGACCGGCAACGTCGCGATGGAATCCATGGGTTTCAAGACCTTCGGGTTCGGCGGCGGCCGCGAGGACATCTACGAGCCCGAGGAGGACATCTACTGGGGTGCCGAGGATGAATGGCTGGGCAACAAGGACGAACGTTACGACGGGGGCGAGGACGGCAAGGGCCGCTACCTGGAAAACCCGCTGGCGGCCGTCCAGATGGGCCTGATCTACGTCAACCCCGAAGGTCCGAACAGCAATCCCGATCCGCTGAAATCGGCATATGACATCCGCGACACCTTTGCGCGGATGGCCATGGACGACTGGGAAACCGTGGCGTTGACCGCCGGCGGGCACACCTTTGGCAAGGCGCATGGCGCGGGCGATGCATCGCTCGTCGGGGCCGAACCCGAGAGCGGCGCGATGGAGGACATGGGCTTTGGCTGGAAGAATGCCTTTGAGGCCGGACATGGTCCGCACACCACCACCAGCGGCATCGAAGGTGCCTGGAAACCGAACCCGACCACCTGGGACATGGGATATCTGCAAACCCTGCTGGGTAACGAATGGGAACTGACAATATCGCCCGCCGGTGCACACCAGTGGCGACCCAGTAACGGTGCGATGGCCGATGCAGTCGCCGATGCCCATGACCCGACCAAGCGGCACGCGCCGATGATGACCACCGCCGACATGGCGATGAAGATGGATCCGGACTACGCGAAGATCGCGCAGCACTACCTTGAAAATCCGGACGTTTTCGCCGATGCCTACGCCCGCGCCTGGTTCAAGCTCACCCACCGCGACATGGGGCCGAAGGTCCGCTACCTTGGCTCCGAAGTGCCTGCCGAAGACCTGATCTGGCAGGATCCGACCCCGGCTGCGGATTACGAGACGATCGATTCAGGCGATATCGCAACGCTCAAGGACAAGCTGCTGAACTGCGGTCTCACGACGTCGGAACTGATTCAGACGGCCTGGGCTTCGGCCTCGACCTTCCGGGGATCGGACAAGCGGGGCGGTGCCAATGGTGCGCGCATCCGTCTGGCGCCGCAAAAGGACTGGGAAGCGAACCGTCCCGCGCAACTGGCCCACGTGCTTGAGGCGCTGACCGGGATCAAGGCAGAGTTCGACGCCAACGCCGGTACAAAAAGGGTCAGCCTGGCAGACCTGATCGTTCTGGGTGGCGTCGCGGCAATCGAAAAGGCGGCTGCCGCCGGTGGTCACGCCATCGAAGTGCCGTTCACGCCGGGTCGCACCGACGCCACGCAAGAGCAGACCGATGCCGAAAGCTTCGAACCGCTCGAGCCGCGCGCTGACGGGTTCCGCAACTTCCAGGCGGCGGATTTCACCGCCTCGCCCGAGGAACTGCTGGTGGACCGTGCCCAGCTTCTGACCCTGACCGCGCCCGAGATGACGGTACTGGTCGGCGGCATCCGCGCGCTGGATGCCAATGCGGGCGGTGTTGCGCATGGTGTGTTCACCGACCGTCCCGGAACGCTGTCCAACGACTTTTTCCGCAACCTGCTGGATATGGCAACCGAATGGAAGCCGGTGAGCGAGGGCGCCACCACCTACGAAGGCCGCGACCGTGCCTCCGGCGAGGCGAAGTGGACCGGGACGCGCTGCGATCTGGTGTTCGGCTCGAATTCGCAACTGCGCGCGATCTCCGAAGTCTACGCCCAAGATGACGCAAGCGAAAAGTTTGTGCGCGATTTTGTTGCGGCCTGGACCAAGGTCATGGAACTGGACCGCTTCGATCTGAACTAGGGTTCTCGCAGATACGGGTACGGTTGGCCGCCGCAACGGGACACAGGTCCATGAGGCGCAACACAGCACCACCCCGACTGGCCCCACAGGGAATGGCCGCGATGATCATCATCGCGGCCATTTCTTGTCCTGCGGGGCAGTCTGCGCACTATCGATATAATCCTTGGCGACCCCGGGGGGCATCTACGTGCTGATCCTTGCCAGTGTCGCGGGACTCCCTGCGGCGTCATCGGGATCTTCCGGTGCCGCGATTTGGCCGATGTCGGCGCGCGTCGGTTCAAGGTCTTGGGCATTGCGCGCGGTAAGGGCCACGGGATGTCCCGCCGCGACAAACCCGGAGTGCCATGGCAAGCCCGATGTTCGGACCCGAGACCCGCACATCGCCGGGTGTCGGGGCAGCGGGGCCTGAGATCATTCGGCGGCTTCGCGCAATTCCGAAAGTACCTTGAGCCAAAGCTCGGCGGGTTGCGCCCCGGGGACCGCATGCTGGCCTGCAACGATGAAGGTGGGCACAGACGTGATGCCCATGTCGCGCGCCGCGGTGTCGCGGGCGCGGATTTCGTCGATATCGGCGTCCGAGTCGAGCAGGCGCAGGATGACCGAGGCGTCCAGCCCGATGCCGTCGGCAAGATCGCCCAGCACCTCGGCGTCGCCGATGTCGCGCCCTTCGGTGAAATAGGCGCGGAACAGGGCGGCGACGGCGGCAGGCTGCCGTCCCTCGATTCCGGCCCAGTGGATCAGGCGATGCGCGTTCAGCGTGTTGGGCGTGCGCGCGATGTCATCGAGCCTCAGATCCAGGCCCGCGGCCTGCGCCTTTTCGGCCACCGGCAGATAGGCCGCGACGGCGGCGTCGCGCCCGCCGAACTTGGAGTCGAGATAGGCGCGCCGGTCCATGCCCGCGGCGGGCATGTCGGGGTTAAGCTGGAACGGATGCCATTCGATGGTGAAGGGATGGTCCGGCATCTGCGCCAGCGCCTGGTCCAGACTGGTCTTGCCGATGTAGCACCAAGGGCAGATCGGATCGGACATGATGTCGAGTTTCACCATGGAAATGTACCTTTCGCAGAATTTCTTTCCTTTCTAGCAGCCCGGACCGCCAGATGCACCCCGATCCTTCCGGAGGGGGCGGGCCAGCGCCCCTGGCCACGTGCTCAGGCGTCCGGATCCGTGCGCAGCGCCCGGCGCAGCAGTTTGCCGTTGGGATTCTTCGGCAGGCTGTCGCGGTGAAAGTACAGCCGGGGTTGCTTGTAGCGCGCCAGCCTTTCGGCCGCCCAGGCAGAAAGCGTCTCTGGTTCGATCATTTCTGGACCGGTGTAGAAGGCGGCGATCAGGCGTACATCAGCCTTTACTTCGACATCCGTCACGCCGACCTCGGTGATGCCTGGATGGGTGAGCAGGACGGATTCCACCTCGATCGGCGAGACGCGGTAGCCGCCGGCATTCATCATGTCGTCGTCACGCCCCAGGTACATGACCTGATCGTCAGGTTGCAGCACACCCATGTCGCCGGTCACGAACCAGTCGTCGCGGAACTTTGCTGCCGTCGCTTCTGGCGCGTTGACATAGCCCAGCATCAGACCGGGGTCCGAACGGTGAACCGCGATCACGCCCGGCGTGCCACGCGGCACCGGGCCGCTGTCGCCCAGGATGGCGACGCGGCGTCCCGGCTGCGGACGGCCAAGCGCGCCACCGGTCGCGGGGGCATCGGGCGACGCGGACAGGAAGGTGGAACATTCCGACATTCCATAGGCTTCGTAGATGACTGTGCCGGTCGCGGCACTCCAGGCATCGCGCAGCGCCGGGCTGAGCTTTTCGCCGGCGGCAAGGCCGTGGCGCAGATGGGGCAGATCGAAAGGCGCGGATTTCAGGATGTTTCGGTAGACGCCCGGGGCGGCGGCAAGGATCGTGGCCGCGTGGTCGTTGAGCAGTTGCGGCAGCAGGCCGTGATCGACCCCGGCGGCGGGGATCAGCGCAGTCGCGCCCATCGTCCAGGGGTCCATCAGTCCTGTGCCCAGCGTATAGGTCCAGTTGAACGCCCCTGCATGCAGCAACCGGTCCTGCGGCCCAAGGCCGTACCAGCCCTGCATCATCATCTGCCGCGCCCAGATCGCCCGGTGCGCATGTCCCACGGCGCGCGCGGTGCCCGAGGTGCCCGAGGTGTAGATGATGTAGGCAAGCCGGTCAGGATCGCCCAGGTCATAGGGTGCGGGCGGCAGGTCGCGCCAGAGCGCCATGTCGGCGGTGGTGTGGACGGGCAGGGTGGTCGGCGGGCAGCGCACGCCGTCGCCCAGCAGGATAGCGGCGGGGGCAAGCGTGTCGATGATCTTCTGCACCTCGGGCGGAGTGAGCTGCGACGAGGTCGGCACCGGCACGATCCCGGCGGTGATGGCGCCAAGGTAGGCGATTGGGAAATCGACGGTATTTCCCAGCCGCATCAGCAGGATGTCGCCCGGCGCCAGACCGGACCGCAGCAGCGCGGTCGCAGTGCCGCGCACCGCGGATTCAAGCGCCCCATAGCTCCAGCGTTCGGCGCCGTCGGGCGAAATCACGGCGAGCGCGGTCTGCTCTGCGCGCGACGCGGCGCGCGCCAGCACAAATGCGGCAAGGTTGAACGGGGCGGGACAGGGCGGATGCGCCCCTTGATCAAAGACAGACAGCATGATCAGAGGCTTATGCCGACGCCTGGATTCTTGCAAGCCCGTGCGCGCCGGCCTAAGACATGGACATGACGCCGCCCGCCCCCAAATCCCCGATCCGACTCACCCGCGACAGCGGCACCGAGGACAGCGCAGAGCCGCTGAACCTGGGTACCCGGGTGCGCGAATTGCGCAAGGCCCGGAACTGGACGCTGGAACAGGCGGCGCGACAGGCGGGGCTGGCGCGGTCCACCCTGTCCAAGATCGAGAACGGGCAAATGTCGCCGACCTACGATGCGCTCAAGAAGCTGGCGGTGGGCTTGCAGATCTCGGTGCCGCAGCTTTTCACCCCGCCGCAGCTCGAACAGGTGAACGGACGGCTGGCGGTGACGCGCTCGGGCGGGGGCACGCATCTGGCGACCACAACCTACGAACACGAACTGCTGGGCGAGACATTGACCAAAAAGCAGATGGTGCCCTATCGCGCGCGGGTCAGGGCACGCGACATGGGCGAATTCGACGGCTGGGTGCGCCATGACGGCGAAGAATTCTTGTACGTGCTGACGGGCGTGATCCGGCTATATACCGAATTTTATGAGGCGATCGAGATGCGCCGCGGCGATTCCGCCTATTACGACGCGACCATGGGGCACAACGTGGTGTCCGTCAGCGAAGAGGATGCGACGATCCTTTGGGTGACCTCTTTGGCCTGACGCGCGCAGGTGCCGGCCCCATCCCCCTCTGTGCCCGTCGGCTCAGCCCAAGGCACGGCGCGTTTCATTGAATCGGACGCGACAGGCTAAAACCAGCTTTGCACGGTGCGCGCGCCGGTCGAGATGTCCTGTCCGACACCGTCCACCGTGCCGCAACCGGCCATAAGCGCCAGAAGGCTCAGGCAAATCATGGTGCGTTTCATCTGCTCTTACTCCACATGCCACCAGACATCCGGATGCCAGCCGGACCAGTCGCCGTAGATCGGCAATCTTTCTGGATACTTCAACTCTTTCGCGTGGGCGATGCGGCTTACGTTCCACTGATAGATCGGGATCACATAGCGTCCCGCCGTCAGCACCCGGTCAAGCGCCTTTGCGGCCGACACAAAATCATCGTGATCCTCTGCGTCCAGCAACACGTCGATCATCGCCTCGGCGGCGGGCGAATCCATGCCCATCAGATTGCGCGAACCGGGCTCGCGCCCCGCCGCTGCGCCCCAGTAAAGCCGCTGTTCGTTTCCCGGACTCAGCGACAACCCGCGCCGGTAGGTCGTCATGTCGAAATCATACAGGTTGGTGCGTTCCTGGAACTGCGCCGGGTCGATTGTGGTGATGTCCGGCGTGATGCCCATGCGTTCCAGCGCCTGCGCATAAAGGTCGATGATCGACTGATCCTCAGTGCTGCCCTGCGGCAGCAGGATGTCGAAGGTGAAGGGTTCGCCTTGCGCGTTCACCATCCGGCCCTGATCGATGGTCCATCCGGCGTCTTCCATCAGGTCCATCGCCTTGCGAAGATTGGCCCGGTTGCGCAGCGAACCGTCGCCGACGGGCAGGGTGTAGCCATCGATTGCACCGGGTGGAAGACTGTCGGCGAACGGCGTCAACAGTTCTGCGACGCGACCTGTGGCGGGGCCCGGCTCCATCCCGAGGATGGAATTGGAGAAATACGAGGTGATGCGCGGCTGGCGGCCGCCTGTCATCGTCTCGTTGATGAATTCGAAGTTGAAGGCCTGGATCATTGCCTCGCGAACGCGCCAGTCCTTGAACACGTCGCGGCGGGTGTTCATCACAAACCCGGTCATTCCCGAAGGGCGCTGGTGCGGGATCACCGATTTCACCACATCCCCGCGCTTTACGGCGGGAAAATCATACTGCGCTTCCCAGTTCTCGGCGTTGTTTTCGCGCAAGGAGTTCAGTTGCCCGGCCTTGAACGCCTCGAACATCACCTGGCCGTCGCCGTAGAATTCCATCCGGATCTCGTCGAGATTGGCCTGACCGGCCATGAAGGGCAGGTCGCGCCCCCAGTAGTCCGGGTTACGTTTGAGAGAGACGTAGCGCCCAGTCTCGAAACTGTCGATGACGTAAGGCGCGGTGCCGATGGGGATCATGCCGATGCCCGAGGCGGCGAAATCGTGCCCCTCCCACTGGGCCTTTTTCAGGATCGGGCGCATGCCGATGATCAGCGCCAGTTCGCGGTCCTGCACATTGAAGGTGAACCGGACTGAACGGGGGCCGGTCTGTTCCATCGATCCGACCTTGGACCAGGTTCCGGAATACCGCGGGTGCCCCTTGGTCCCCAGCGTTTCGTAGGACCACAGCACGTCCGCGATGGTGACGGGCGTGCCATCCGAGAATTCCGCCTCGGGGCGGAGGGTGAATTCGGCCCACTCGCGATTCGCTCCCACCTCGATCGATTCGGCCAGAAGACCGTAAAGCGTGAAGGGTTCATCCCAGGACCGGCCCATCAGCGACTCGTATGCCAGAGAGGCAAGTTGCCAGGGCACCGTGCCCTTGAGGATGTGCGGATTGAGGCTGTCGAAGCTGCCGACCTCGCCCGTCACGATCCGCCCGCCTTCGGGCGCATCCGGGTTGGCATAGGGCAGGGACACAAAATCCTGTGGCAGGGCGGGGTCGCCATACATAGCTATGCCATGCTGCGGCTGCGCCTGCGCGACGGCGCCGACACAAATCAGCAGGAACACGCCGCAAGTGTGCCGTGCGGTTGTGAAAAACTCTGGGGCCATTGCGGCAACTATTCCTGACTGCTCTTGTTTTGTTGAACATGACATTACCGGGGGATTCTTTCCTTTTCAAACTTTTAGCTTGGCCGGCGGCGGAGAAAGGCTTATAACAAACTCACTGCTCGATAGGTTTCTTGCCTGTATGAAACCTGCCTCAATAACTTAACGCCCGCTTCGCGCGGGCGTTTTTTTTGGGCTGAAAGCAGCTGAAATCATATGGATTTACACGCGCGGAGCCCTTATTTTGCTGGGCTAACGTGTTATGCTGCACCTGCGAAATGCCAAGGAGATGCGCCGCATGACATTGAAGAATAAAACCGCCGTCATCACCGGATCGAACTCGGGAATCGGGTTGGGAATCGCCCATGAACTGGCCCGCGCCGGGGCCGACATCGTCCTGAATTCGTTCACGGAC
This sequence comes from Puniceibacterium sp., assembly GCA_024636635.1. Taxonomy (GTDB): domain Bacteria; phylum Pseudomonadota; class Alphaproteobacteria; order Rhodobacterales; family Rhodobacteraceae; genus Puniceibacterium. Next base: position 15,954 of record JAGXGV010000098.1, on the reverse strand, counting down.
AGCCCGGAGGACCATCAGATTGCCGCCGATATGGCGAAAGAGCATGGTGTCTCGGTGCGCTACATCAAGGCGGACATGTCCAAGGGGGCGGAATGCCGTGCCCTTATCGAACAGGCCGGGGCCTGCGACATCCTGGTGAACAACGCCGGAATCCAGCACGTGGCCCCGATCGAGGAGTTCCCGGTCGAGAAATGGGATGCGATCATCGCCATCAACCTCAGCTCGGCGTTCCACACCACCGCCGCTGCGCTGCCCATGATGCGCAAGGTCGGCTGGGGACGCATCGTCAACATCGCTTCGGCCCACGGGCTGACGGCCAGCCCCTACAAGTCCGCCTATGTTGCGGCCAAGCACGGCATTGTCGGGTTCTCCAAGACAACCGCGCTTGAGACCGCGCAGGAACCGATCACCTGCAATGCTATCTGCCCGGGCTACGTGCTGACCCCGCTGGTCGAGGCGCAGATCCCCGACACCATGAAGAAATACGACATGGGCCGCGACGAGGTGATCCGGAAGGTGATGCTGGACCGCCAGCCGTCGAAGGAATTCGCCACAGTCGAACAGTTGGGCGGCACGGCAGTGTTTCTTTGTTCGGACGCGGCGGCGCAGATCACCGGCACCACGATCAGCGTGGATGGCGGCTGGACCGCCCTGTGACACCTGCCGGAGTGAGGGGCCAGCCCCTCACGCTCCCCGGGGTATTTGTAAAAAGAAGAAGGACAGGGTTTGGCGCGGGTGGAAAAGAAACGGATCAATCTGGCGCTTCAGGGCGGCGGCGCGCATGGCGCATTTACCTGGGGCGTGCTTGACCGCCTGCTGGAGGACGACGGGATTGAGATTGCCGCCATCTCGGGCACCTCTGCCGGGGCACTCAATGGCGCGGCGCTCAAGGCCGGGCTGATGACCGGCGGGGCCGAAGGGGCGCGGGACAATCTCGAGTGGCTCTGGGGCCAGATCGGCGCGATCGAGCATCCGGGTCTGCCGGAGTGGCTGAACGCCTGGATGCCCGAGCCTGCCTTTGTCAGCCAGGGGCTGTCGCTGTCGCTGCCCTATCTTTTCGGTGAATCCCTGGCGCGCAGCCTGTCGCCTTATGTCTGGGGGCCGCTCTACCGCAATCCGCTGGACCCGATCGTCAGCCACCTCAGATTTGACCAAGTCTGTTCCGTCGCAGGGCCGGAACTGCACATCTGTGCAACCAATGTCCGCGATGGCAAGGTGCGCGTCTTTACCGGCGACCGAATCACCACGGCATCGATCATGGCGTCGGCCTGCCTGCCGACGCTGTTCCAGGCGGTCGAGGTCGAGGATCCTGAGACCGGTCTGGTAGAGGCGTTCTGGGACGGGGGGTATACCGGCAATCCGGCCCTTTTTCCGCTTTACGCGCCGCAATTGCCGGACGACATCGTCGTGATCAACATCAATCCGCTGGTGCGCGATGCCTTGCCCGTCACCGCCTCGGAGATCCAGAACAGGATCAACGAGATCAGCTTCAATTCATCTCTGCTACGGGAGTTGCGCGCCATCGACTTCGTTCAGCGCCTGCTGGCGCAGGGCACCATGCCGCAGGGGGCAATGAAGCAGGTGCTGGTGCACATGATCGCGGATGACGATCTGATGAACGACCTTTCGGTGGCCACCAAGACGATCCCGGTGGCATCGGTGCTGGCCCAGCTCAAGGCTGCGGGACGCCGGGCGGCAGGTACGTTCCTGCGGGACCACTGGGGCGACATAAATCTGCGACAGACAGCGGATCTGCGCAAGATGTTCAGCTGAGGGCGACGTGGAAGAGCGCACCTCTGTCTGAGCGCGCAACCGTGCCAGCGCTCCTGCCGGTTCAGGGCATGGTGTCGGTCAGGCGCTTCCTGGCTAGTGCGTGACGCGTTCAGTTTGATTCACCGGCGCGGGGGCGCGCCTTGTGCTCTGCAAACGCTGCCTTACCCGCGCAGGTGAATGCCTGAATCCAAAAAGAGGCCACATGCCCTAGCGGGCGGTGACCATCTGATTGCTGCGGCCCACGACGCGGATGGCGCTGATTCCGGCCAGCTCTTGATCTGTCAACCAGACCGCCGCGGTCACGGTGCGCGCCCAGGCGCTTGTGGTGCGTGGTCCCGGCGCCTGCAGCGCGCCGAGCATGTAGGCAAGCGTTCCGGGCTCATCCGCCAGCGGGATCAGGCGCACGTCGAAGGGACCCGCGCTGTCGGCCACGCCGCTGGCGCGAATGATCGCACCGCCCGGGCGGCGTTCGACCAGCAGCTCGGACACTTCGGCGATTGGCTGGCCCTGATAGGGGCCGACCGGTCTCCTGGTGGTCAGCAGGTTGCGGCGCCGGTCCGGGATGAGCGGGTTGACCGCAGCGCCGTCGCTCTGGACTGCAACGGGCTGGGAACGGGCGCTGCCGAACCAGTTGAACGGATTGACGCGCGAGTCGCGCACGGTGGCGCAACTGCTCAGCAGAACCGCTGAAACCGTCAGGATCATGAGGGGTTTGACCATGGAACTGCTGCCTTTTGCCTGCCTCACGAGGGATAGCGCAGTCCGTGCCGGTTGAAAAGCCTCTCGGCGGGGTGGATCTTTGTGCGGACCGAGCCTAGGTCTGTCTGGCATGCACAGCAGAGAGAGAGAGAGACGACATGGCGCAGGCAGCGTTCGAGGAAGTGGTCGGGGATTTCGAATTCCTTGAAGACTGGGAGGACCGGTACCGCCACGTGATCGAGCTTGGCAAGGCGATGGAACCTCTGCCGGATGCGCTGAAGGTGCCCGCCACAAAGGTGGACGGTTGCGCCAGCCAGGTCTGGCTGCATCCCGGGATCAATGCGGGCACCTATCATTTTCAAGGCGACAGCGATGCGATGATCGTGCGGGGCCTGATCGCAGTGTTGCACCGGCTCTATGACGGGCTGCCCGTGTCAGAGGTCGGCAGGGTGGATGCCCGCGTGGAACTTGGGCGGCTCGGGCTGAACGATCATCTGTCGGCGCAACGCTCCAACGGGCTGACCGCGATGATCGAACGCATCCGCGCGCAGGCCGCCGGGGCGGTCTGAACGGGCGTCGGTACATGTGGGGCGGACAGGAGTGAGGGGCCGACCCCTCACGCTCCCCGGGATATTTGAAACCCGGAGAATATGGGGCGCGGCTCCTGTGTTCTCCGGGTTTCAAATATCCCCGCCGGAGGCAAGAAGTTCTTTCCCCGCGTTCAGGAATTGCCGCTTGCGGCAAAGCGCGCCGCGTCGGCGGCCGCGCGGCGGATGGCGTTGGATTTGTGCACTGTTTCCTGATACTCGGCTTCCGGGTCACTGTCATAGACCACGCCGCCGCCCGCCTGGATGTAGAGCTTTTGGTCCTTCAGGATCGCCGTGCGCAGGGCGATGCACATGTCCATGTCGCCGCCCGCGCTGAAATAACCGACGCCGCCACCATAGACGCCGCGTTTTTCCGGCTCGAGCTCGTCGATGATCTGCATGGCCCGGACCTTGGGCGCGCCCGAGACCGTGCCCGCGGGCATGCCTGCGAAGAAGGCCGAGAGGGCGTCCTGATCGCTCGCCAATTCGCCGGTGACGTTGGATACGATGTGCATCACGTGGCTGTAGCGTTCGATGATGAACTGTTCGGTCGGTTTCACCGTGCCGATCTTGCTGACCTTGCCGGTGTCGTTGCGTCCCAGGTCCAGCAGCATCAGGTGTTCGGCCAGTTCCTTCTTGTCGGCCAGCAGGTCCAGCTCGTTGGCGCGGTCCTCGGCCGGGGTGGCGCCCCTTGGCCGTGTGCCGGCAATGGGGCGGATCGTCACCTCGTGTCCGAAGACACGGACAAGGATTTCGGGGCTGGCGCCGATGACCTGGAAGCCACCGAAGTTGAAATAGAACATGAACGGCGACGGATTGGTGCGGCGCAGCGAGCGGTAGAGCGTGAAGGGCGGCAGCGCAAAGTCCTGCGTCCAGCGCTGCGAAGGCACCACCTGGAAGATGTCGCCCTTGCGGATGTAGTCCTTGGCCTTTTCCACTGCGGCCTTGTAGCCCTCGTGGCTGAAGTTGCTGATGGGCGGTGCGGCTTCCTGCGCCTCGCCCAGATCGCGGCTGGCCTGGGGCAAGGCGCGTTCGAGATCGCGCATCGCGTCCATCACGCGCTCGGCAGCCTGGGCATAGGCGGCGCGGGCCGACAGGCCGTCGTTCACCCAGGCGGGCGAGACCACCGTCACTTCGCCCTTGACCCCGTCCAGCACCGCCACCACCGAGGGCCGCATCATAACGGCGTCCGGCAGACCCAGCGGGTCGGGATTCACGTCCGGCAGGTGTTCGACGAGCCGGATCATGTCGTATCCGAGATAGCCGAACAGCCCGGCGGCGGCCTGTGGCAGATCCTCGGGCAGGGCGATGCGCGACTCTGCGATCAGGCTGCGCAGCAAAGCCAGCGGATCGCCGTCCTGCAGCACATAGGCATCGGGGTCGTAGCGCGCCTGCCGGTTCAGCCGGGCCGTGGCGCCGTGGCACTGCCAGATCAGGTCGGGCTTCATGCCGATGATGGAATAACGTCCGCGCACCTCGCCTCCGGTGACGGATTCCAGCATGAAGGCATCCTTGGCCGCCCCCGTCAGCTTGAGCATCAGCGAAACGGGGGTGTCGAGATCGGCGGCCAGGCGGGCATAGACGACCTGACTCTGGCCGACCTCATAGGCTTTTGAGAAGCTGTCGAAATCCGGAGTGAGGGCCATGTCGGGTCACTGCATCTGTGTGTGGACGGCGTTCAGCGCCTGCTGGTTGATCTGCACACCGGCCCGGTTCTGGATGTCCGCCGCAAGCGCGCGGTAGAGATCCTGTGCGACATCGTTGGCGGCCTGCTCGCGCAGCTGATTGGCCAGTTCCCGGGTTTCTTCTGCCTCGGGGTCGACCGGCAGCACCTCGTCCAGGCGCACCAGCGTCACCTGGCCGTTGCCGGGCAGGACCCGGATCTGCGCGGGTTCCATATCGAACACCGCCGACAACAGGCCGGGCGGCAGGTCTGTCACCTGTGCCGTGCGCGTCAGGCCGGCTTCCTGCGTGGTGTCCAGCCCAAGATCGGCAAAGGTCTGGCCGTCCCCGACCTGGGCCACCAGTGCCTCGGCGGCTTCGGTCAGGGCCTCGGTGGCCTTCTGGCGATCCCAACCGGTGCGGACGCGGTCCGAAACAGCCTCGAACGGCAGCGGCGCCTCGGGCAGCACTTCGTCCAGGCGCAGGGCAAAGGCGCCACCGTCGCCAAGCGGTTCGATGGCAGGGAAATCGCCGTCCTGCACCGCCTGCGCTGCCTCGCGGAAGGCGTCGTAGCCGGCGATGCCATCTGCGCTTTCACCTGCCCATTCAAGCTGACCCAGCTGCATCTCGGTATCCGAGGCAAGCTGTTCCAGCGTCGCGCCGCCAGCCATTTCGTCGTCATAGCCTTGCGCCTGCGTCTCGATCACCCGGCGGGCGCGGTCGAGCGCCAGTTCATCCCGCAATTGATCGCGTGCATCCTCGAATGGGGTATTCTGCGCGGGCAACACGCCGTTGACCCGGAACAGGGCCGGCCCAAGCGAGGATGGCAGCGGTCCCACCACCGAGCCGGGCTCGGCGGCAAAGACATCCTCGCCCGCGGCACCCAGCGCCTCCATCGTGGCATCGCCCAGGTCCACATCGGCAAGGTCAAGACCGCGTTCCGCCACCAGCGTCTCGAAATCCGTCTCGCCTGTGTCGATCCTGTCACGGGCCGCCTGCGCGGTGGCGTCATCGGAAAACACCAGGCGTTCCACAAGCCGCCTGTCGGGGATGTTGAATTGCGCGCTGCGCTCTTCATAGGCGGCCCGCAGCGCGTCCTCTTCAACTTCGATAGTGTCGAGGATCATCGCGGGCGTGATCCAGGCATAAGTGATGACCTTGGTTTCGGGCCGGGTGTACTGATCAATGTTAGCCTCGTAATAGGTGCGCAGGTCTTCGTCCGTGGGCACTGGCAGGCCGGTCTGAAGGCTGCTTTCGTCAAGCGTGGCATAGGTAAAGGCGCGCTTTTCCCCGGCATGGGCCAGCAGCGTGTCCACATAGGTGTCAGGCAGGGAGGTGCCTGCCAGGATCGCGCCCTGAAGGATCGTGCGCGCGGTTTCCGAACGCATGTCATCCTCGAACTCGGACTCGCTCAGCCCGGCATTCTGTAGCGCAAAGCGATAGGCTTCGCGGTCGAACTGGCCGTCCGGACCCTGAAAGGCCTGGATCTGCGACAGCGTGGCGGCAAGCTGTTCGTCACCGACGGACAGGCCCATCTGGTCGGCCTCATAGTCAAAGGCTTTTGCGGTGACCAGTTGCGACAATACCTGCTGGGGCAGCCCGAACTGTTCGGCCTGCGAAAACGGCATGGCAGATCCGGTCTGCGCCTCATAGGCGCGCATCTCGTTCTGGAGCGCGCGACCGTAGGACGCCATCGTGATGTCCTGGTTCCCGACCGATCCGACGCTGCGCATCGTGCCCGACAGGTTCGTCGCACCGAATCCGGCAAGGCCAATGATCAGCAACACAAGGATGATCCAGACAAAGGTCTTCGACAGGTTGCGGGCCTTGAAAGCCATGAATGGTGCGCTCCTTCGGGTTTCGTGACGCCCCCGTGTCTATGCGGTGACGTGCGGGGGGGCAAGGGGCCAGTCAAGCGCGGCGAGCCGCGCGAACAGCAGGCCGATTCCGGCGCGATCCACATTGGCAAAGGCAATGCGGAACTGGCGCGCGCCGTCCGGGTCGTCTGCGGGCATGAACATGGTGCCGGGCAGGACCAGTACCCCGGCCTCGTGTACCAGCCTGGGGGCAAGCCGGTCCGCAGGTTCGGCAAAGGGATGTTCAATGTAGGCGAAATAGGCACCGACGCCCATCAGCCGCCAGCCCCGTTCGGCCAGCTTCGGCATATTGTCAAGAATGGCGGCGCGCCGGTCGAGGATTTCGGCCCGCTCCCCCGCAAGCCACTGGCCAAGGTTCTGCAACCCCCAAAACGCGGCACGCTGGCCCAGTTGCGGGGCGCAGATCGCCACCGTGTCCTGGAACTTTTCGATCTCGGCCAGGATCGCCGGGTGGGCGATGACCGCGCCGACGCGGTGGCCGGTCAGGCGGTATGCCTTCGAAAAGGAATAGAACTGGATCAGCGTGTCGTCCCAGTTGTCGTTGTGCAGCAGGGTATGCGGCGGATTGGGGCGACTGTCGAAATCACGGTAGGTTTCATCGACAAGCAGCTTGATGCCCGTCTCGCGCGCGAGGTCGAAAAACGCCTGAAGCGTCGCGGCGGGATATTCCACGCCACCGGGATTGTTCGGCGTGACAAGCGATATGGCGCGGGTGCGCGGGGTGATTAGGGCGCGGGCCTCCTGCGCGTCGGGGATCAGGTCGGCGCCGGTCGGCAGCGGCACGGAGGTGACGCCGGACATGTCGAGCCACATCTTGTGATTGAAATACCAGGGCGTCGGCAGGATCACCTCGTCGCCTTCGTTGCAGAGCGCAGTCAGCGTGGCGGCGAACGCCTGATTGCAACCTGCGGTGATGGCGATCTGCGCGGCGCGGGTTGGTCCGTCGTAATGAACGGACCATTGCGCGGCAAGTTCCTCGCGCAGGGCGGGCAGGCCCAGAACGGGGCCGTAAAGGTGCGTCGCCGGCTCTTCGAGAAAGGCGGCCATCGCGGCGCGCATCTGCGGCGGGGGCGGATCGACGGGGGCGGCCTGGCTCACGTTGATCAGGGGGCGGTCGGCGGCGAATTGCACACCCTCGAGCCAGCGGCGGGCTTCCATCACCGGAGGCGGAAAGGTGGCGGCGGTGCGGCTGGTCATGCGGCAATGTCCTGTCTGACGGTGATCCGGGGCAGATCCCGACGGACGCGCCCCGCAGCATCTAGGAACAGATGGCCGGGAATGACAAGCGTGCGGGGCTGGGGCGTGCTGGGCAGGGGCGCGTGGAGCACGGGCTGAAGGTCGGGCGTCATCAGTCCCGGCCGCGGTAGGGTTCCACGTATTGCAAAGCCATGTCCCAGGGAAAGAAGATCCAGGTGTCCTGGCTGACCTCGGTCACAAAGGTATCGACCATCGGCTTGCCCATCGGTTTGGCATAGACGGTGGCGACATGGGCCTTGGGCATGTGGCGACGCACCACTTCGAGCGTGCGGCCGGTGTCGACGAGGTCATCGACAATCAGCACGCCCGAGCCATCGCCGACGATGCCCATGTCGGGGGATTTGATCACCTTGGGTTCGGCCTGCGTCTGGTGGTTGTAGCTTTTCACCGAAATCGTGTCGACGGTGCGGATGTCGAGTTCGCGCGCAACGATCATCGCGGGCGTCATGCCGCCGCGGGTGATGGCGACGACGGCGCGCCAGCCGGTATCGGCGGGGCCGTGATCCTGCAGTCGCCAGGCCAGGGCGCGGGCGTCGCGGTGCAACTGGTCCCAGCTGACGTGAAACCCTTTTTCATGTGGCAGACGGTCGTTCATGGTCGGGCTCCTTCAGCTTCCGGGCGGGTCGGCAAAGGCGACAAGATGCGCGGCGTCGTTCAAAGCTGTCTATCCCTTGGTGATGTCGGGGGCATCCACGGCCTTCATCCCGACCACATGGTATCCGGCATCCACATGCAGGACCTCTCCGGTGACGCCAGAGCCAAGATCGCTGAGCAGGTAAAGCGCAGAGCCGCCCACATCGTCGATCGTGACATTGCGGCGCAGTGGAGAGTTGTATTCGTTCCATTTCATGATGTAACGGAAATCGCCGATGCCGCTGGCCGCCAGCGTCTTGATCGGGCCGGCCGAAATGGCGTTGACGCGGATACGGTCCTTGCCCAGATCCTCGGCCAGATAGCGCACCGACGCCTCGAGCGCGGCCTTGGCAACGCCCATCACGTTGTAATGCGGCATGACCCGTTCCGCCCCGTAGTAGGTCAGGGTCAGGCACGAGCCGCCGTCGGTCATCATCTTTTCGGCGCGCTGCACCACGGCGGTAAAGCTGTAGACCGAGATGTCCATCGACTGGTTGAAATTAAGGCGCGATGTGTCCACGTACCGTCCGCGCAACTCATTCTTGTCGGAATAGCCGATGGCGTGGACGACAAAATCCAGGGTGTCCCAGCGGGTCCGGAGCGAGTCGAACAGCGCGTCGATCGTCGCCTCGTCACCCACGTCGCAGGGCAGTACGAGATCCGAGCCAAGCGAGGCCGCGAGCGGTACCACACGCTTTTTCAGGGCATCGCCCTGATAGGAGAAGGCAAGCTCTGCGCCGGCGTCGGCAAGCGCCTTCGCGATACCCCAGGCAATCGACTTGTCATTCGCCAGGCCCATGATCAGACCCCGCTTGCCTGTCATCAAGTTATTTGACATCTGGAAACTCCACCCAACTTGTTGAAAGTCCTTTAGGCGATAGGTGGCGCACCATCAAGGGCGCTTGGGCAAGGGCGCTTGGAGCGCCCGGCATTTTGAGGAGAACCGCAGATGAGCGACCGACCCGGAATATTCGCAGGCGACGATCCGTTTGCCATCGCCCGATCCTGGCTGGGCGAGGCGGAAAAAACCGAGATCAATGATCCGAACGCCATCGCTATGGCATCTGTCGATGCCGACGGGCTGCCGAATGTACGCATGGTGCTTTTGAAGGATATCGAGGCGAGCGCTTTTGTGTTTTATACTAATTACGAAAGCGCCAAGGGGCAGGAGATCTTGGCGACCGGAAAGGTTGCGTTTGTGATGCACTGGAAATCCCTGCGGCGTCAGATTCGGGTTCGGGGGCTGACAACCCGCGAGGAAGGACCGCAGGCCGATGCCTATTACCGCAGCCGGTCGCTCAAAAGCCGCCTGGGTGCCTGGGCATCCCGCCAGTCGCGTCCGCTGGAAAGTCGCGGCGCCCTGATGGCTGAAGTCGCTAAGATCACCGCGCAGAAAGGGACGAATCCGGACCGGCCGCCGTTTTGGGGCGGCTTCCGCATCGTCCCGCTGGAGATCGAATTCTGGGCAGACGGCGATTTCCGTTTGCACGACAGGTTTGTGTGGCGTCGGCAAAACACCGCTGAAACATGGGACATCACGCGTCTGAACCCATGACATTCGCGTAGCATGAAGTGTATGGAAGCTGTAAACTAAGGGCAAATGGCCTTGCAATCCGTGCCCCAAGTGTCGCAAGACATGAATGGGGATTTAACATGTGGAAACACGTTGAAACAGAATGAGACAGAGACGCAGCGCGTTATCGGAAAGGTAAAGTGGTTCGATCCGGTCAAGGGCTTCGGCTTTGTGGTATCGGACGCGGGTGGGCCGGATATCCTTCTGCATGCAAATGTGCTGCGCAACTTCGGGCAGGGGTCCGTCGCGGATATGGCGCTCATCGAAGTGGCCGTTCAGGCCACCGAACGGGGCGTGCAGGCTGTCGAGATCTTTCGTATCGAGCCACCCGAAGGAACCTCTGACCTGGCGCTTGCGGATTTCGAGGATATTGACCCCGAAATCATCCGCGCAGCCCCGCTTGAACCGGCCCGGGTGAAATGGTTCGACAAGGCCAAGGGATTTGGTTTTGTCAATGTGTTTGGCCGGTCCGAGGATGTGTTTGTGCATGTTGAGGTGCTGCGACGGTCCGGCCTTGCCGATCTTCAGCCCGGAGAGGCATTGGCGATCCGGGTGATCGAGGGTAAACGTGGCTCGATGGCGACGGAGGTGTCTGCATGGGAAACCGCATTGAAACTCTCGCAAAAGCCCTGACGGTCACGCTCGCCCTGTGGGCGGGCGCGGCGCAGGCCCAGCAGTCCCAGACGACGTGCCGCGAGGATACGGTCTGGCTGCGCGGCGACTGGGGCACGGCCCGATTCGGCGTCAAGGTGGCAGACGACGCGGGCGAAAGGTCGCAGGGGCTGATGTTTGTCGAGAAGATGGCGAAGGGAACAGGCATGTTGTTCGTCTATGAACGGCCACAGGCGGTGGCCTTCTGGATGAAGAACACACTGATCCCTCTGGACATGATCTTTGCCGATCCGCGCGGTGTGGTGCAGACGGTGCATTCCAACGCCGTTCCCGGCGATCTGACGCCGATCCCGGGTGGGCAGGATATCCAGTATGTGCTGGAAATCAACGGCGGACTGGCAAAGTCGATTGGACTCGTCCCGGGCAGTGTGTTGCAGCATCCTGCGATCGACCCCGCACAGGCAGCCTGGGCCTGCCCCGGAAACTGAGTCGAAAAGAGCTGAGTCGAGAATTTCGATTTACAGGCTTTTCAATTGTTGCGCCTGACGCTAAACGAGCCTCAGTTCGGGGCGTAGCGCAGCCTGGTAGCGCGACGGTTTTGGGTACCGTAGGTCGTAGGTTCGAATCCTATCGCCCCGACCACCATTCGGCTTGTTCTGAAGTGGCCCCGTTTACCGGGCCGTTTTCAACTCTGAGCCCTTTTCCAGTTTTGAGCCCTTTTCGTTCGGTGCGAGGCGTTCCACTTGCATGGTTCCTCCGTCATTTCCGGATGCCGGGGTATAGTGGCTTTGATCACGACGGTGGCTTTGTGGGCCGGACGGCGTGACAGTGGCGAGGTCGAGCCGGGTATTTGGAAAAAGAAGAAGCCGGGGTGGTTTGACCTCGGGGCGGATGCGCTATGTGCCAAAAGACTGACAGGGACATGACGGTAACCGATGGCAGATACTTCCGCGATACTTCTGTGGGTCCGGCGCGACCTGAGGCTGAGCGATCATCCGGCGCTGGTCGCGGCCTGCGACAGCGGACGGCCGGTCGTCCCGGTGTTTGTGCATGACGACGCGGTGGACCGGCTGGGCGCGGCGCCAAAGTGGCGGCTTGGGCTTGGGCTTGCCCATCATGGCGAGGCGCTGGGTGCTTTGGGGAGTCGGCTGATCCTGCGGTCGGGACCTGCGCGCGAAGCGATCGAGTCGCTGGTGGACGAGACCCGGGCAGGGGCCGTCTACTGGATGCGGGCCTATGACCCTGAGGGCGTGGAACGGGACACGGTCGTGAAGGCCGCGCTGAAGGCGCGCGGTGTGGAGGCGCGCAGTTTCGAGGGCCACCTGTTGTTCGAGCCGTGGACGGTGGAAACCGGCACCGGCGGTTTCTACAAGGTCTACACACCTTTCTGGAAAGCGGTGAAGGGGCGGGACGTGCCTGTGCCGCTGGAACGTCCGTCCGCAATTCCTGCACCGGCACACTGGCCGGACAGTGAGGCGCTCGAAAACTGGCATCTGGGCGCGGCGATGAAACGCGGGGCAGAGGTGGTGCGCCCCTTTGTCCGTCTGGGCGAGCAGGCGGCGCAAGCGCGTCTGGGCGCCTTCATGGCGCAGAAGGTGGCCGATTATGTCGCGGCGCGCAACTTGCCGGGGGTGGACGGCACTTCGGGTCTGTCCGAGAATCTCGCGCTTGGCGAGATCACGCCGCGCCAGTGCTGGCATGCCGGGTTGCGGGCCATGGAGAACGGCAAGACCGGCAGGGATGCCAAGACCGGCGGGGACGGCAAGACCGGGGCCGAGACCTTTCTCAAGGAACTGGTCTGGCGTGAGTTCGCCTATCATCTGATGTGGCACACGCCGCGTATTCTGACCGACAACTGGAAGGAAGACTGGGATGCCTTCCCTTGGAACGAGGACGAGGACCGAATCGAGGTGAAGGCATGGCAGCAGGGACGCACCGGCATCGCATTCGTCGATGCGGCGATGCGCGAGTTGTATGTCACCGGGCGGATGCACAACCGGGGCCGGATGATCGTCGCCTCATACCTTACCAAGCATCTCATGTGTCACTGGAAGATCGGGATGCGCTGGTTCGAGGATACTCTGATCGACTGGGACCCGGCAAACAACGCCATGGGCTGGCAGTGGGCGGCGGGATCGGGGCCGGATGCGGCACCCTATTTCCGGGTGTTCAATCCTGTGACGCAGCTTGATAAGTTCGATCCCGACCGGACCTATGCGCAGCGCTGGATCGCCGAGGGGTCGCTGAAACTATCGCAGGACGCGCTTCGTTACTTCGATGCCATTCCGGAACGGTGGGGGATGTCACCCGATGATCCCTATCCCGATCCTGTCGTGGACGTCGCCGATGGGCGAAAAAAGGCACTAAACGCCTATGAAAACAGGGACTTCTGAATGAGCACGATAGTAAACGCTTGCGCCGGGGATGTAGCGGGCTGTACCCTTGACCACGGTTTTGCAACAACGGATGCGCGCATGATCCTGACCGATACCAAAGACCAGAAGGGGCTCCCGCGGTATTTTTCGCAGGTGTTCGGAATGTCGCAGAACATGAACCGGGGCCGTATCGACTATGTCATGCCGGACGGGCGGGTGTTCCGCGCCGAAGGGCGCAATCCGGGGCCGGTGGCCGAATTGCAGATCCACAACAAGGATATCTTTGCCCGTCTCATCCGCGAGGGCGATCTGGGTTTCTGCGATGCCTATCTCGACAACTGGTGGAGCACGCCGGATCTCATGGCCTTCATGGATCTTGTGCATGCGGATAATGACGACATCTACGACGGCTTTCCGGGCATGGGCCTTCTGCGGGCCTTTGAAAAGCTTCGGTTCTGGTTGCAGAGCAATTCCCGCCGTCAGGCGCGCAGGAACATCTCGGCACATTACGATCTGGGCAACGATTTCTACAAGCTCTGGCTTGACGAGACGATGACCTATTCCAGCGCCCTGTTCGAGACCGGGCAGGAAAGCACCGAGAGGGCGCAGATCGCCAAATATGCCAGCATGGTGGACCAGATGGGGGTGTCCCCGGGGGATCATGTGCTTGAGATCGGGTGTGGTTGGGGCGGTTTTGCCGAATATGCCGCAAAGGAACGGGGGCTGAAGGTCACCGGCCTGACCATTTCGGAAGAACAGTACAAGTATGCGGTCCAGCGTATCGCCAATGCAGGGCTGTCGGACCGGGTGACCTTCAAATTGCAGGACTACCGCGACGAAAAGGGCATCTATGACGGCATCGCCAGTATCGAGATGTTCGAGGCGGTGGGCGAGAAATACTGGCCGGTCTATTTCCAGACCGTGCGCGACCGGCTCAAGCCCGGAAAACAGGCGACGTTGCAGATCATCACCGTCCAGCATCGTCGCTGGGAGGTTTACAAGCGCGGACCGGATTTTATCCAGAAATACATCTTTCCCGGTGGCATGCTGCCCAGCCCCGTCGTTTTGCGCGAAGAGGTGGTGAAAGCGGGGCTTGCCGTGGCGAAATCCATTGAATTCGGCCCAAGCTACAGCCAGACCCTGCGGCGTTGGCACGACACGTTCAATGAAAAATGGGACGAGGTGGCGCGCCTCGGGTTTGACGACCGTTTCCGGCGGATGTGGAATTTCTACCTGACCTCTTGTGCTGCAACGTTTCACAGCGGTAACTGCGATGTGACCCAGATCACGATCACCAGACCAGGATGACCCATGCCTACAGCCGCCAAGCTTTTCGCAGCCATCTGCCTGGCGGCCCTGGGGTATGTCGTGTCCGAGTCCATCAAGCCGCTTATGCCCGAGGGCACCGGTTTTGGCATCTTTTCCCTGCTGAACGCGGGCATCGGTTTTTTGTGCGGCTGGCTTGTCGTGGGCAAGCGGGCAGGGCGCGGTGTCTCGGCGGCGATTTCGAACGGCCTGACCGGCACCTTTGCATTGGTCTGTGTCGCGCTGTTCGTGCAAGCCTGTGTCAAGATGGTGGATATGGCGATGCATCGCCGCTTTGACGGCCCGGTCGAGGCTTTTGCCGCGATTTTCGAGATTGCCATCGGATTTGGCGGGGTCATGGCCACGGTGCCGGTGCTTTTGCAATTGCTGATCGGGGCGCTGATCACCGGGATCGTCAGCGAATACGCTGCTCGCAATTACCGGTAAGACCATGGCGGACCTATTCTTTTACGGCACCCTGTGCCATGTACCACTTCTTGAGGTTGTACTGGATCGCCCGGCAGAGCGGATCGATGTCGTGAATGCCGTGCTGCCCGGGTATGGGGCCTGGTGGGTCAAGGACCATTCCTTTCCGATGATCGCCGCAGCCGCGGAAATGCAGGCCGAGGGGATTCTGGTGCGCGGGCTGAACGCGCAGGACGTGGCGCGGCTTGACTATTACGAGGGTGGGTTCGATTTTGCCCTTGTGGATCTGTCCGTGACCCATGCGGGCGGCTGTACCGTGGCGCAGGTCTATTTCCCGGCGCGCGAATGGCAGCCGGGGCCGCGGTGGAGCCTTTCCGGCTGGGCAGACCGGTGGGGTGCGATGACGGTGAGCGCCGCACGCGAAGTCATGGTGCAGTTTGGCCACAAGCCGGTGGCAGAGGTGCAGGCGCTTTGGCCGTTCTTCTGCGCGCGCGCCTGCGCGCAACAGTTGGCAGCCAAGGCGGCGCCGCAGACCCTGCGCAGCTGCATGACACGCGATGATGTGAACATCCTGCGTTATCGTCCCGGCTACAATGGATTTTTCCAGATCAAGGCGTTTGATCTGAACCATCGCCGCTTTGACGGCAGCCAAAGCGATCCGCTGTCGCGTGAGGCTTATGTCGCCTTCGATGCCGCCCTTGTGCTGCCGTATGATCCGGTCACGGATCAGGTCATGCTGATCGAGCAGTTGCGGTTTGGCCCCCTGCACCGGGGGGATCCGGCGCCCTGGGTTCTGGAACCGATTGCAGGGCTGGTGGATGCCGGTGAGAACCCGGTGGACTGTGCCCGGCGCGAGGCGGTCGAAGAGGCCGGTCTGACGCTGAGCGACCTGCGGCCCATGCCGAAGGTCTATCCCTCGCCCGGATATACGACCGAATTCTTTCATTGTTTCCTGGGAGTCTGTACGCTGAAGAAGCGGGACGAGGGGATCAACGGTGTGGCCGAAGAAAACGAGGATATCCGCAGTCACGTGATTTCCTTCGATGCCGCGATGGGACTGATCGACAGTGGCGAAATCAACGTCGGCCCGCTGGTGATGATGCTGCTCTGGCTGGCGCGGCATCGCGCTGACCTGCGCGCAGCGGCTTGAGTTCGGCACGTTCGCAGCCTACATC